>DASWRJ010000465.1:0-6739 GCA_036403255.1 Verrucomicrobiia bacterium | reverse complement strand
GGCGGCCACTGATGCAGCGTTCAGGCGCTTGGCTCCTATTCTGTGGGCTAAGGATGGTCCAACTTCCCATAAGTCGAGATTTGAGCATTACAAAAATCTCGCCCGCGGCAATGCGGCATCTTAACCTTCGATGCAAAGCTTGCCCGTACATTGGCAAGCGTCGCGAGCATGAAACAACCGCCACAAGCAACGAGCGCCTGAAATGATCCTGTTCCTCCGCAAATTGCTGGCTTGGACGCGACCCTACGCATTTCGCCTGGCGCTGGGTATTCTCGCTGGATTGCTTTGCGGCTTAATGGAACCAGCGCTCATGATTGCGGTGAAACTGGCCATCGATATCGTGTTCCCAACCTCCGGGGTTCCCAACCTGTTCGAACAATATCCTTCGTTGCGGCAGCACTTTTCATGGCTGGCCAATCTCGCGCCCGCAACTGGCCAAGCGATTCAGTCCCACAGGGCTATTTGGATCATTGCTGCCATCCCCTTAGTTATGTTCCTGCGCGGATTGATTGCGTACCTGAACGTTTATTTTCTGCAATGGGCAGCCGTTCGTACGATAACGGACATCCGATGCCGTTTGTTCGAACATCTCATGTCGCTGGACCTTGCTTTCTTCAGCCGCATGAGCACGGGTGAATTATTTTCACGTATATCCTCCGATATTGCTGCGCTGCAAACCACAATTACCGGTTCGCTTTCCATTGCGGTGCGGGACCCAGCCATCCTCATCGGGCTGCTTTCGTTATTGCTCTGGCGTGAGCCAAAGCTCACTTTCATTTCACTGCTGGTGTTTCCGCTCTGCCTGATTCCGGTGGTGATTTACAGCCGGAAGGTCCGCAAATCGAGCGCTGCCATTCAATCGCAAGCTGCTGCGACGAGCCAAATCATGCATGAATCGTTCACGGGCAGCCGTGTGATAAAAGCCTACAATCTCGAGCCCACAGTGGCGCGGCGATTTCGCGAAGCGTCTGCCAAAGCGGTGGGACATTATATGCGAGTGGTGCGGTCGATGGAGATACCCGGGCCGCTTATTGAATTCTTTGGCGCCGTGGGTGTGGCCCTGATTTTCTGTTACATCTTGCTCATCTCCAAAGGACCAATTAACGCTGGGGACTTCTTCCTTTTCATCGGCAGTATCTTTTCCATGTATCGCCCCATCAAATCACTTACGCGCCTGCACAATCAACTCGAGCAAGCGCGTGCGGCCACCGATCGGGTCTTTGGGATGCTCGAAACTCCTTCTTCGGTGCGTGAGCCGGCCAATCCAGTTCCACTCCATGCGCGCAACGCGGAAATTTCATTCGAGCACATCACATTCAACTACGCGGATAAACCGGTGCTGCATGATTTTGATCTGAGGGTCAAGGCAGGTTCTCTTGTCGCCCTCGTTGGCCGCACCGGCTCCGGCAAAACAACGGTGACGAATTTGCTGCTCCGCTTTTATGATCCGCAATCGGGTTCCGTGCGTATTGGTGGCACCGACATTCGCGAGGTCAACACGCGCGATCTGCGCGAGCAAATTGCGGTCGTGACTCAGGAGACGATTCTTTTTAATGATTCTATCCGCAATAATATCGCCCTCGGCAAAGCAGGCTCCAGCGACAAGGAAATCATGGCTGCCGCTAAACATGCCCACGCCAGCGAATTCATCGCTGAGAAATTGGGTGGTTACGATTTTGTGATTGGCGAAAAGGGCTGTCTCCTTTCAGGGGGCCAGCGGCAACGGCTTGCGATTGCGCGTGCCATATTGAAAAATGCGCCCATTCTCGTTCTCGACGAAGCGACCAGCTCTCTCGACACTGAATCAGAGCGGGCAGTCCAAGCCGCTCTCGAGGAACTCATGCAGGGCCGCACCACCATTTGCATTGCCCATCGGCTTTCCACCATCCAAAAGGCGGATGTAATCGTTGTCATGGATCAGGGGCGAATTGTCGAGCAGGGCACCCACGCCGAACTTCTCGCCAAAGGCGGCCTCTATCAAAAGTTATATCAACTCCAATTTCAGTAATATGAATACCCATCAGCTCACCGCCGCGCCCAAAACCGATCCGCTTGAAATCTATCGCTATCGCGATGGATTATATGCCGTGGACCTCCTCACGGCTGCGCTGACGGGTTTGGATCTGTTTACATGGCTTTCGAAAAGCCCATCTAATCAAGAAGCCATCTGCAAAAAATTTGAAATTGTGGAGCGTCCCGCGGATGTGATGCTAACACTTTTCACAGCCATGGGATTTCTGGAAAATCGCGCTGGCACATTTCATGTCACGGACATCGCGCGGGAACACTTGTGTGCTGATTCAACGTGGTTCATGGGGCCATACTACGCCTCACTGAAAGAGCGTCCGGTTTGCAAAGATTACCTCACTGTCCTGCAGACCGGGAAGCCAGCTAATTGGGGCAGCTACAAAAACGAGCAGGAGTGGGCCAAGGCGATGGAGCGCGAAGATTTCGCGAAACAATTCACGGCGGCGATGGATTGCCGGGGCATTTACCTCTCGCAAGCCCTTGCCAAAAAGCTCGACCTCTCGCTACACAACCGATTGCTCGATATTGCCGGCGGTTCGGGCATTTACGCTTGCTCGCTGATCGCTCACCACGCGCGGCTGACGGCCGCCGTTTTGGAAAAGCCGCCCGTGGACCGCATCGCCCGAGAAGCAATTGCAAAGCGGGGTCTTAGCGATCGTGTGGCGGTGATTGCGTGCAATATGTTTTCTGACGCCTGGCCGAGTGGTTTCGATCTGCACCTGATTTCCAACGTGCTGCACGATTGGGATGAACCGGTCGTTCGCCAGCTGCTGGCTAAATCGTTTCAAGCCCTGTCACCCGGCGGGATGCTCATTATTCACGACGTGCATATCAATCGCGAAAAGACGGGGCCGTACCCTGCGGCAGCCTATTCCGCCTTGCTCATGAACATTACGGAAGGCAAATGCTATTCCATTGCCGAAATGGAAGGATTCCTGCAGGAAGCTGGCTTCGAGCAACCTGCATTTTGCGAAACGGCCGCTGATCGGAGCTTCATAAGCGCACGCAAAATTTCCTGACGGCACTTTGGTTAAATGACGATGCCAATTGGCGAAGTGAAAGTGTTGGTGCTGGAGTGTCATGCTCCGCCTAAGAGCCTATCCAGCTTGCGGAATACTTCTGCTGGTTGAATTCCGGTCAAGCAGGCCATCGGTTCGGGCCAGCGGCAAACGCTTTTCATGCAGGGCACACAAGGCAACTCGCCCCGTCGTTGCAGCACATTCTGCAATTGCCCGTAAGGACCCGTCCGGTTCGGATTCGTTGGGCCGAAGGTGGCGATGACTGGCTTCGCCAGAGCCGCAGCGACGTGCATGGGACCGGTATCATTCGTAACCATGCACTCGCTCAAGCGAATCCACTCCACCATTTCCGGCAGTGAACTCTGCCCGGTCAAATCGAGAATCCGTTCCGGGTTCGCAGCCGCGATTCTTTTCCCCAAGCTGGCATCGTCTGCTCCACCCAACACCACACACCGAACGTTGTCATGTGTCTTCGTCAGCAGCCGAGCGACGGTGACAAAATATTCGATTGGCCAGCGTTTATTCTCCCAGCGCGCTCCGGGCTGCAGCACGACCCAGCGTGCAATATTGGTTTGAAACTTCTGGCGGATCTTCGCGGCGACATTAGCGCGCAGCGGGAACCAACCAAAGTGCGCATGCACTGGCACTCCCAAATGCGGCAAGACACTTAAATACCAGTCGACGGCATGGGTCTCAGCAGAGGCGCGCGGCACAGTAACGTCATAGAATGCACGTGCGCCTTCACGTGGATCATCCAGCCCAATGGTGCGCGCCCCATTGGCGAGCCACGCGACGAGCCCGCTGCGAAACAAGCTCTGCAGATCAATGACAAGATCGAATCGGTGCGCGCGAATCGAGCGCATGCTTTGCCATGCCTCAGGCCAATATCGAGGCGAACTCCAGCGATTGCGGGGAAAGGGAACTACAGCGACCAGATCCGGATCATCCTCCAATAGGGGGCAGAGGGTGGAGTCGAGCCACCAATAAATCTCGCTGGCGGGCCAATGCAGCTTGAGCAACCGCAAGACCGGCAGGGCCTGCACCACATCTCCCAGGGAACTCGGCTTGAGGATAAAGATTTTCAAACCCAATGTGCCGACTATCCCGGCAACTCATTTGCCAAGATCAAGGCGATCGGCCAAACGTTGTGGGAGGCCAGCTTCAATGATTTTCCGCTTGGCGGTCGCTATGTCATAGTCCAGCCGGCGCAGCTCAATGGAGCCTTCATCCAAGTCATAGACGACATAAGCAGCCTTTGGATTGCCATCGCGGGGTTGCCCGACGCTGCCGACATTGACGAAATATTTTTTGCCGGGTTCGACTTTGAATTTGGAGTAGGTGCCGCCCCGGATTTGGCTATCACGAATGAAGGCGACCGGGACATGAGTATGCCCAAAGAAACATACGCCCGTGTTTTGATAGGTGAAGCTGGCCGCGGCCGCGAGGCGGTCAAACACATATTGCCAGCGTTGCGGGCCATCCAGGGTGGCGTGGACCATCGAAAAGCTGGCCACAAGACGGATGTATTTAAAATCACGCAGCCATTGTTTGTCAGGCTCGGACAATTGCTTGCGTGTCCAATTTACTGCATCGGCCGCATGCGGATTGAAGCCTTCAAGAGTGTCATTGCTGGAGCAATACTCGTCATGGTTACCTTTCACACAGGGCATGCCCATATCGCGAATGATATTGAGGCATTCGATGGGATTGGCGCCATAGCCAACAATATCCCCAACGCAGCAGTAATGAGTGCATTTTTGGGCGCGGGTGTCCTCCAGGACAACCTGCAAGGCTTCGAGGTTAGCGTGAATATCGGCTATGACCGCGTACTTCATTGTAATGTCTGCACCAATTAACGAACTATTTCAAATCCGCGAAAGTTATTTTTTGCTTCAGTCCAGGAGACTTGCTCTTGTTTTATGAAGGGTCCTAATTCCGAGTCCTGAATGCCACGGCGAAATGCCTCCAATTCCTGGCGGTGACCTTCGGCGATTAATTCAACCCTTCCATCAGGCAAGTTGCGAATGGCGCCGGTGACTTCGTAGCCAGCGGCAAGAGTTTTAACAGTGTATCGAAAGCCGACTCCCTGCACTCGCCCTTCATAGTAAATTTGCATCTGCTCCCGCGCCATTGTTCCAAAATCCCTAATGACCTTGCTGAAATGAACCGTTCTGCGCCTTGCAGACGAATGGGTGATAAAGCCAAATTCAACCTTGGGGCGCAATATTATAATTATGGCATAAGGTAGCACAAAATGGGTTGCGGGATTCTGGAAGGTGAAAACTCGGAATCAGGGGCTCGACAATGAAAAAGTAGCCTTTGTTAGGCGCTGTTAGCTTTAGCCAGCTTTGAGGAATTAGTTGGAAAGTTTCAAGTGTTCAGTATCCAGGAGGACAATTAAT
Source organism: Verrucomicrobiia bacterium (assembly GCA_036403255.1). Lineage (GTDB taxonomy): Bacteria > Verrucomicrobiota > Verrucomicrobiia > Limisphaerales > JAQGOV01 > JAQGOV01. The sequence continues at coordinate 1,290 of DASWRJ010000465.1, read as the reverse complement.
AGGAAGATGAGGATTAGGATTAAGAAGAAGATTAAGATTAAGGGGAGGATAGTATTCGCGAATTGCTGGGGTTTTGGGATATATGCGTATGTTTGGAATATGCGTAAGTACCGTAAGTAGTGTAAGGAGGCCCGTAAACATTGAGGATTTCTATGTACGGATGAAAAATCGCATCCGTAAGTACCGTAAGGTACTTTTTGAAAGATCGAGAAAAAAGGCGTTTATATGGGTTTTCGGTCATCGAGCGGTGCTGCTGAAAGCAACGGACCAAGAGTATGGGAAAGTTGGACTTGAAGGACGAGTCGCGGAGATGACTTAAAGGCGTGTGGCCAGTCCAGGGAGTATCTGATTGATTGGCTGTAAGAAGAAAGCGAGGCTGGCTTGCGCCAGCCTCGCAGAATTCTCAGGTTTTCCTGAAGCTTGAACGGCTTAGTAATCCATGCCGCCCATGCCCGGACCATGACCGCCACCAGCCGGGGCCGGTTTTTCTTTTTCCGGTACCTCAGTGATGAGGCATTCGGTGGTCAGGAGCAGGCCAGCGATTGATGAGGCGTTTTGCAACGCAGTGCGGGTGACCTTCTTGGGATCCACCACACCAGCTTTGACGAGGTCTTCGTATTCGCCTGTGCCGACGTTATATCCGTCGTTGCCTTTGCGGCGTTTGACTTCCTGGACAACCAGGGAGCCTTCCACACCGGCATTGGCAGCGAGCCAGCGGAGCGGGAATTCGACAGCGCGTTTGACGATATCAACGCCAATCTGCTCGTCTTCATCCTGGAGCTTAAGCGCCTCGATGGCGGGCAAGCAGCGGAGCAGAGCCACGCCACCGCCAGGGACAATGCCTTCTTCGACCGCGGCGCGAGTCGCATGCAGAGCGTCCTCGACGCGGGCTTTCTTTTCCTTCATCTCGGTCTCGGTCGCTGCGCCGACATTGATGACGGCGACACCACCGGCCAATTTGGCCAGACGTTCCTGAAGCTTTTCGCGATCGTAATCCGAAGTGGTCTCTTCGATCTGACGGCGGATTTGGTTCACGCGGCCCTGGATTTCAGCAGATTTTCCGTGGCCTTCGACAATCGTGGTGTTTTCTTTGTCAATCACGATTGATTTAGCGCGGCCAAGGTCTTCCACACCGATGGATTCGAGCTTGATGCCCAAATCTTCAGTGATGCATTTGCCACCCGTGAGGATAGCGATGTCTTCCATCATGGCTTTGCGACGATCGCCAAAACCAGGGGCTTTGACAGCGCAAACATTCAATGTGCCGCGCAGTTTGTTAACGACGAGGGT
>DASWRJ010000464.1:0-3789 GCA_036403255.1 Verrucomicrobiia bacterium | reverse complement strand
GCTCCCCAACGTGGCCTTTCTCCCAGGCGGCCTCAAGCGAGCACTAACCATCCCTCCGCTCCCGAAACCACGGGTTCAGAGCGAAGGCTGGTGGAGGCGGCGGGAGTTGAACCCGCGTCCCTGATCAATAAACCAGCCGCGACTACATGCTTAGTCAGAAGAGAGTTTTGGTCCGCTGGATAACGCTCTGACTCGAATCCAGCAGCTTGGTCCGCATGAAAAAGATTCGGTTGAAAACGCGCGGTCTCCGCCTTCAACCTAACCTGCTATAGCGTCTATCCCCCGTAGCAGGTGTCCAGGAGCAGACGTCGCGGCAAATTAGGCCGCGAGAGCTAATTCTTGGTTAGCAGTTATTTTTTGGTTCGATTTTTTACGAGGCCAACGAACCGTCCTCGGCATGCCGCCTCTGGCGCATTTTCCAGGTCGAAACCAGTACGCCCCCAGCAGAACAGTTGGAAATATGGGGCAAAAATGAGCGATGGTCAAGGTCCGTAAAGCCGAGTTGCGCAAACCACATTCCTCTTTTATTGGCCAAAATCTGTCAAATGGCTTCGATTTGTGGAAAGATCGCGAGGACCAACGATGATTCCACAGATGTCATTAAGCAGGTTCAAGCAAGAATTTGCTGCTTTCCTCTGTCGCTGATTCTGTAAAGCAGTTATGACGATCTTTGATTTGGAACAGCCGCATTGTTTGGCTTGAGTTGCCAGCCAAGCTGCCAATGAATCAGAGAGTTTAAGCCGAATCCTTTTCACGTGACAAATGTATCAGATCTATGCAGGAAGAAGCAACGTCGCGGGTGGAAAACTGTTGTCCTTTAGGTTGGATTTTTCGGATTTTCCTCTTTCCACTTCCCCTTCTCTCATGTGCAATATTGCCGCAAATGTTCTTATGAGCTTTTACGAGAAATTAAAATTCAACTCCGATGGCCTCATCCCCGCCATCGTCCAGGATGACGCCAATGGCCGCGTGCTGATGATGGCCTGGATGAACCGCGCTTCCCTCGAAAAAACGGTCGAGACCAAAAAGACCCATTTCTGGAGTCGCTCCCGCCAAAAATTTTGGATGAAAGGCGAGGAGAGCGGTCACACACAAAACGTAAAAGAGATCGCGCTTGATTGCGACGGCGACACACTGCTCATCAAAGTCGAGCAAACCGGCGCGGCTTGTCACGAGGGCTACCGCTCCTGCTTTTTTCGCTCGGTGGATGCCCAGGGCCAGGATGCAAAGATCACTGAAGAGCAGTTGCTGAAACCAGAGCAAATTTACCGCAAGAAATAATGGGCGAGAGCGTTCCATTTGGGAGCTCGGCTTATTGGTGGCACGCGGCCCTGCTGCTCTTCGGGCGCAGCATGGATTTTGTAAGCACCTGGGCGGGCAGTCCCACGCTGCATTTGGAGGGTAACCCAATCTCGAAGATGCTCGGCTGGCGCTGGGCCATTCCCGTAAATGCGCTCATCTGTTTCGCCCTGCCGCACTGGCCACTCACCGCCTTGATTGTCGCGACCATGAGCGTGCTGCTGGCCGCGCATAATTTCGAACTCGCCTGGCTTATGCGCACTCTCGGCGAATCGGAATTTGGCCGCTGGTTTTCTGAGCGCCGCGCCGAAACACCCGTTAGCCTGTATCTCGGCTGTTTGGCGGCGCGCACTGCCCTCACGATGTGCGTCGGTGGCGCGCTGGTCTGGGCCAGCGGCGCTGAGCAGGAGCTCACTTTTGGCATCGGCATGGGCATCATTACTTACAGCCTGGCAGTTGCGATTTACAGCGTGCTCAGTTTATGGCGTAATCGGCGGGCGATGGGCACCAAATAGCATGTATTCACCGAGCCTGGAAGAGTTCACCAAACTGGCCGCGCGCGGAAATCTCATTCCCGTGACGCGCCGGCTGCTTGCTGATCTGGAAACACCGCTCTCTGCCTATCGCAAAATTCGCGGGCAGGGCGACTCATTTTTGTTCGAGTCGGTCGAAGGCGGCGAACATATCGGCCGGTACTCCTTCGTGGGCTGCAATCCACGCGCGGTCATTCGGCAAACAGGGCAGCTCGTGCAGGTGCTTGAGAATGGCCGCTTGGTCGAGCAATTTAGCATTTCCAACTCCGCACCTACAGGCAAAGGCGAACTGGTCAAAGACGGCCTGGAAGTTGTCGAGCGCGTCCTGCAGCGTTTCAAACCTGTCTCGCTCCCGAATCTGCCGCGCTTCACCGGCGGTGCCGTGGGCTTCATCGGCTACGAATTTATCCATGATGTTGAGCCAATCGTGCCACGCCCGGCGAAAGACGACCTCGGCACGCCCACCATTTATTTTTTAATTGCCGACGAGTTGATGGTCTTCGATCGCGTCAATCAAACGCTCACCGTCATCGTCAATGCGCTGATCGATGACAAAACCTCGCCCGCTGAAGCTTACGAAAATGCCACGGCCGAAGTGGACCGGCTCGTCTCGCTGCTTGAGCAGCCGACTGAGCACGCGCCCGTGGACGTTCCGGGCGAAGTGCCGCCGGTTCCGTTTGCCTCGAATATTTCGCGCGAGGCATTTTTCGCAAATGTTCTCAAAGCCAAGGAATACATAACCGCCGGCGATATTATCCAGGTGGTCGGCTCGCAACGCTTTTCCGCGCCAGTAAAATCCGCGCCGCTCGAGATTTATCGTGCCGCGCGTTCCATCAATCCCTCCCCGTACATGTTCCTGCTCGAGCTGAATGGTTTCTCGCTCGTGGGCGCTTCGCCCGAGATTCATGTGCGCTGCGAGCATGGCCGCGTCGAGATTCGGCCCATTGCCGGCACTCGCCCGCGGGGGCGTACCGAGCAGGAAGATCTCGCCCACGAAAAAGAATTGCTCGCCGATCCCAAGGAACGCGCCGAGCACGTGATGCTGGTGGATCTCGCGCGCAACGATCTTGGGCGTGTCTGCGATTTCGGTTCAGTGCAGGTCAAGGACCTGATGATCATCGAGCGCTACAGCCACGTGATGCACATCGTCTCCCAGGTCGAGGGCAGCTTGTCCGCGGACAAGACGCCGTATGATTTGATGCGCGCCACCTTTCCAGCGGGCACGCTCTCGGGCGCTCCGAAAATTCGCGCCATGCAGATCATTTCCGAGCTGGAGCAAACTCAGCGCGGGCCTTATGGCGGTTGCGTCGGTTACTTCTCTTTCAACGGCAATCTTGATTGCTGCATCACCATCCGCACAGCTTTAATTAAGGATGGCAAAGCGTACGTGCAGGCCGGTGGCGGCTGGGTCAATGACTCAACAGCCGAAGCGGAATATCAGGAGACGATCAATAAGTCCAAGGCGATGATTAAGGCGATTGCCATGGCGGAGAGCTTTGGGAGAAAAGGTTAGCCCACGCAAACTCGATCAGGGCCAGCCTATCTTTTGAGAGGGCGGTTTATATCTGCAGCCAGCGTTTAAGCGCGGAAGGCACCTCCTACTCCGCAAGGCCTCGGATGTTAGGGATTTATCCTACTGATTACCAGCCCAGGTATGACTGGTTACTTTCCTCCAATTACGCCCGGACTCTTCCCAGCCAGCCCGATATAATCCATCAGAATTTTTTCCGACTCTTCCAGGATCGGATCGACCGTAGCGGTCTTCTCTTCAGGAAAGAGAGAGACGCCGGGAGCATCCTCGATCATTGGACGTGATTGCGTCGTGACCATGGCGTTCGTGCGCGCCATTGGCGGCGGGAGCCCTGGCTGGCTCGCGTTACGGAGCGTGATTTCAAAAACCGTGCAGTTGCAATTTTCGTCTTGCGAAAGGGCCTTGCGCCGCGTCGCCAGGCGCGCT
>DASWRJ010000463.1:0-6410 GCA_036403255.1 Verrucomicrobiia bacterium | reverse complement strand
ATTCACAAAGTTGCTCATGGTCGTAGCGCTCGGCACAGCATACGCCAGGTGACAAAGCCGCCGCGCTGGATATTTTGTCACCCACCCATCGGCAATGTAATTCGAATAACCGGCGCCGTTTTCAAATGTAACCAAAGCGTCCGCGCATGAGCGCGTCAGATACGCCTCCCTGGTGTTGGTTCCTGGATTCCCGATCACCAGCAGGTTTGTGCCTTTCGTTTTGATATATTGGTACAACTCGGCGTAATAGGTCAGATGATTCGCGTTTGAGTCATTGGTGAACTCGTCCAGAAATATTCCATCCACTTCGTACCATGAACAATAATGCTCAACCTCAGCCTTCACCACCTCTGCTGAGCGTTTCGCATAGCTGGTTGAAACGTAGCCGATGACGCGTCCACCAGCTGTTCGCAGATTTTTGATCGCTGCCACATATTGTGTATTCCTTGCGGTTCCGGGTCCGCTGTTTGGATTCATGATCGCGATGAGCGGCACGCGTTCCGCCGCCCAATCCATGCTGCTCCACAGCGGGCCAGGGGAAAAGTAGGCCGGCACCACAATGCCCAATTGTGCGCCGTAGAGACTAAATATGCAGCCCAGCCAAATTATTACTGTCAGCCTTTTCACCCTTTAAGGATAAGGATTAGGCACCTTAGATCGAAGTGGAAAGAGCAGGGATTTAGAACCAAACTGCCGCGCCAGTTTCCAATGGTGCTGCCTTCCCTTACCACTTCCTATTCCACTCATCCCGAGAGTATTTAGTCTCCGCCAGTTTTCGGACGGCTTCATCTAATTGTGATCCGAACACATCCACCGCATTCCATTCTTGCGTGAGGGCGTCCTTTACCTGTGTCATTGGAACATTGAGGTTGGTCAGGAATTCCCGATGCCGCCGCTGCGCGCGATATGCGGGCTCTTTGGAAGGCGGCTTCAAAAGCTCCTCGACCAATGCGAGATCGAAGTTCAGCAGGAATGTCCCATGAAACAGGAGCGCCCGCCGTTTGCGCCGTTGCGAGTTCCCGGAAAACTTTTGCGGCCCAATGGTTAAATCCGTGCAACCATTAATGCTCGTGCCCAGCCCTGCGACTTTGGTCATCGCCTCCCGGTTGCGCGCCATGATCGTGGCATTTGCCTGCGTGATGCTTGCTAGTTCCGGTGAGTTATCAAACCGCAGCGCCAGACTATAATTGAGACAACCTGGCCCCTGCAGCACCGTCCCGCCGCCGCTGCATCGCCTGAAGATGGGAACTTTACACGCCGCGCACGCTTCCAGGTTCACCTCACTGGCTGCCTTGTTTGCATAACCCAACACAATGAAATATTGCGCCGGGCTCCAGAAGCGAAGCACTGGGCCGATTTCGCCCAACTCGCAGCGGTCCAGCAGGACTTCGTCGCACGCCAGATTCTCAGCGGCAGAGCCAAAAGTAAGATCCAGCAGCGCGAGCCGTGTCATTTCTCGACGCTACCACGCGCCGAACTCCCAAAAAAGGCCGAATTATCCAAACCTTTGTGGCACTTGCACGAAAGAGGAGAGTAAACGAGTGACACCTGCATTGTATTTTTTCTGGAACCCCAGCGACGGCGCATTTGCATTCGGCCCCTCCTTTTCTTTTGCCTTTTGCACTGCGGCTTGCCACCTTGTTTTTATGGCTGGAACGGAAATGAATGTGCGCTATGTGGCGCATCTGGCGCGGTTGAATCTCACTCCCGAAGAGGAGCAGAAATTTGGCGCGCAACTGAATAATGTGCTTGGTTACATCGCCAAACTCAATGAATTGGACGTAAGCAAGGTCGAGCCCACGGCCCATGCCGTTCCGCTCGTGAATGTGACTCGGCCCGATGAAATCCGCTCGTCGATTTCCAACGAAGAAGCGCTCCGCAATGCGCCCGCGAAAGCGAATGGCCTTTTTGTGGTGCCAAAGATCGTTGAGTAACCTCTGCTGCCGAACCTGTCGCCATGACCCTCAATCAACTCACGATCTCTGAACTTTCATCGAGGCTCGCCCAACGCGAAGTAAGCGCCCGCGAAACGATGCAAGCCTGCCTCGATCAGGTGCAGCGCGTGGACAACAAAATCAAGGCCTTCCTCAGCTATGACGCCCAGGACGCGCTCGCCCAGGCTGACGCGGCGGACAAAGAGCTGGCCAATGGCGTGCAGCATTCACAAAAGCCACTTCTGGGTGTGCCAATCGCAATTAAAGATGTGATTGCGGTGAAGAACCAGCCGCTCAATTGCGCTTCCAAAATTCTCGGCAATTTTCGTTCCGTCTATGACGCCACAGTGATCGCCCGGCTCAAGCAGGCGGGCGCGCTCATCTTTGGCCGGCTGAACATGGACGAATTTGCGATGGGCAGTTCGACGGAAAACTCCGCCTTTTTCACGACGCGCAATCCGTGGGACACATCGCGCATCCCGGGCGGTTCGTCGGGAGGATCGGCAGCGGCGGTGACGTCGGATGAATGCATCGCCAGCCTGGGTTCGGACACAGGCGGCTCAATTCGCCAGCCAGCGGCACTCTGCGGCTGTGTCGGTTTCAAGCCGACATATGGGCGCGTCTCACGCTATGGGCTGGTGGCGTTTGCGTCGTCCCTCGATCAGATCGGCCCGTTCACCAAAAATGTGCAGGATACAGCGTTGCTTTTACGCGCCATCAGCGGCCAGGACCCGCTCGATTCGACCAGCGTTCCGGAAGTGGTGCCTGATTATGCCGCCAAACTGGATGGCAACGTCAAAGGCCTGAAAATCGGGTTGCCCAAAGAGTATTTCATAGGCGGGCTCGACAAGGAAGTGAGCGCCGCCGTGCATGCGGCTGTGCAGCAATTAACGAAAATGGGCGCGGAGGTGGTCGAGATCTCCCTGCCGCACACTGATTACGCCGTCGCCGTCTATTATATTATCGCGACAGCCGAGGCCAGTGCGAACCTGGCGCGGTTCGACGGCATCCGCTACGGCGCGCGAGTGGATGGGGCGGACCCGATCGAGCTTTACAGCAAGACGCGCGGCGCTGGTTTCGGCGCGGAGGTAAAGCGCCGGATAATTCTAGGCACATACGTGCTTAGCAGCGGCTATTACGATGCTTACTACCTGCGCGCGCAAAAAGTCCGCACGCTTATTCGCCAGGATTTCCTGAAAGCTTTCGAAAAGGTGGATGTAATCATTACGCCGACCACGCCCACGGCAGCTTTCAAGGCGGGCGAGAAATCCGAGGACCCGATGCAAATGTATCTCTCGGACATTTTCACGATCTCGTGCAACCTGGCGGGCATCTGCGGCATCAGCCTGCCGTGCGGGTTTACGAGCAGTCCAAAGCTACCCATCGGGCTGCAAGTGCTCGGCAAACCATTTGGTGAGGAAGCAATCCTGCGCGTGGCTCATGCTTACGAGCAGTCAACGGCCTGGCACAAGGAGCGACTGAATTTGAAGCTGGCTTGATTATGGAATACGAAGCAGTTATCGGCCTCGAGACGCACGTTCAACTCAAGACGCGGAGCAAGATGTGGTGCGGCTGCGCGAATGAATTCGGCGCGGATCCGAACACAAATGTCTGCCCAGTCTGCCTCGGCATGCCCGGAGTGCTGCCTGTGGCCAATGATGAAGCGCTGCGCCTGACGACCTTGACCGGATTACTGCTGAATTGCAGCGTGCCACGTTACGCCAAATTCGATCGGAAGAATTACTTTTATCCTGACGCGCCGAAAAATTACCAGATCACGCAGTACGATAAGCCTTCGACCATCAACGGCTACGTTGATTTTGAATTTCAGGGTCAGATCGCGCGCGTGCGCATTACCCGCGCGCATCTCGAGGAAGATGTCGGCAAGAACTTTCATTTCGAGCGCCATAGCGGAGTCGATTTCAATCGCGCGGGCGTCCCGTTGCTCGAAATCGTTTCCGAGCCGGACATCACCAGTTCGGAAATGGCTTACGAGTACTTGAATGCGCTGAAAGAGATCCTCATGTACGGTGGCGTGAGCGATTGCGATATGGAAAAAGGGATGGTGCGCTGCGATGTGAATGTGAGCGTCCGCCCGGTCGGTCAGAAGGAGCTCGGCGCAAAAATTGAAATCAAAAACATGAACACCTTCAGCGGCGTGCGCCGCGCGCTGGAGCATGAAATTCCACGGCAGATCGAAGTGCTCAAAAGTGGCGGAAAATTGCGCCAGGAAACCCGGCGCTGGGAGGATGTCGCGGGCATCACCGAAATCATGCGCAGCAAAGAAGAGGCTCACGATTACCGCTATTTTCCGGAACCGGACCTGATGCCGTTTGAGCCTACCGACTCATGGCTGGCTGAGATCCGGAGCCGCGTCATCGAATTGCCGCTCGCGCGCAAGAACCGATTTATCAAAGAATACGAGTTGCCCGCGCCGGATGCGCAAACGTTCGTTTGGGACGTGCCGCTGGGAACATTTTTTGAAGCTACATTGACGGCGCAAAGGCAGGCCGGGCAAAGGGCGAATGCCAAAGCCGTGGCGAACTGGGTCATTAACAATCTGCGAGCAAAGCTGGGCGAAACTGGAAAAACGCTGGATGAAGTCCAATATTTGCAGCGCCATATTCCGGAATTAGTGGGATTGATCGACGAAGGTAAGATCAGCACCAAGATGGCCCAGGAAGTCTTCGGCGAGATCTTTGCGTCAGGCGAATCGCCGAAAGAAAACGTCGTGCGCACGAATCGCGTCCAAGTGAGCGATACCAGCGCGATTGAGAAATTTTGTGACGAAGTGATCGCCGCCAATCCCAAGAGCGCCGAAGATTTTAAGGCTGGGAAGGCAGCGGCTTTGAATTTCCTGAAAGGCCAGGTGATGAAAGCCAGCAAAGGAAAAGCAAACCCTGCACTGGTGGGCGAAATTCTCGAAAGGAAATTGAAGGGTTAGCCCTGCCCCCCAAATCCCCGGCTGCCGCTAAATGCGGAACCGGGGATGGTTGCGCCAATCAAACGCCTTGACCGACGTGATGCCGGTCTTTTTGGCGAATTTGGACGCAGGTCTGGGGTTGGCAGGAAACTGATACACCACATGCCTCCCCAGGGCATCAGCCGCTATCGAGGCGGCTACCTTCAAATCCTTCCTCAAAAAATGGAGAAAGAGCCGGTGACGGCACAGCATTTTCCACTCCGTCAAACTAAACTGCTTTACGAATTGCCGGTAATTATCGCTGTCATCGGGCATAAAAATAATGCCCCAAGGTACCTGCTCATTTGTGCCTTGGGGCCAACGTTGCCATTATGGGAATCCCGAAAGACTTTTCAAGACAGGAGTGAAAAAATTTTGCGCCGGTTATGTAAAAAAAAGCGCTTTCGTTGCCGAAAGCGCCCGTTTCGCAAATTTGTTTTTTCAGCCCTATGCCGCTTCTTCTGTTTCGAGGAAGCCCTGGAGCTGGCGCACACGCGTTGGATGGCGCAGCTTGCGCAATGCCTTCGCTTCAATCTGGCGGATGCGTTCGCGCGTGACTTTGTATTGCTTGCCGACTTCTTCGAGCGTGCGCTGGTAGCCATCCACAAGGCCGAAGCGCAACTCGAGCACGCGCCGCTCGCGCTCAGTCAGGCTGGCCAGCACGTGGCCAAGCTTTTCCTTGAGCAAGCTGTAGCTCGTCATGTCGAGGGGGTTCTCGGCGCTTTTGTCTTCGATCAAATCACCGAAGCTGGCGTCGCCGTCATCTCCCACGGGCGCCTGCAGCGAGATTGGCTGGCGCGCCATCTTGAGCAACGCATTCACGCGCTCGACGGGGATATGCATTTCGTCGGCGATTTCTTCGGGGGTCGCTTCGCGGCCCAATTCCTGCATGAGCTGCTTCTGCGCGCGCCAGAGCTTGTTCATGATTTCGATCATGTGCACTGGAATGCGAATGGTGCGCGCCTGATCGGCAATCGAGCGGGTAATCGCCTGGCGAATCCACCACGTTGCGTAGGTGGAGAACTTATAGCCGCGGCGATATTCGAATTTTTCGACGCCCTTCATCAGGCCCATGTTTCCTTCCTGAATCAAATCGAGGAAAGATTGTCCGCGGTTCGTATATTTCTTGGCGATCGAGATCACCAGGCGCAAATTGGCCTCGACCATTTCCGTTTTGGCTTTATGGGCCAGCTCGGCATAATATTTCATCTGCGCGAAGGCTTTCAAATAATCGGCCGAAGCCATCCGCACAAAGTCTTCCAGGGCTTTGACTTTGTTCTTCTCGGCAGCGGCGACCGAATGCGCGTGCTGCGACTTGGATTGCTTCTCCAGATCGCGAATCATCTTTAGGCTGCTCTGGACTTTGTCGTGGATGTTCTCAGAAACGAGCACGATTTCTTCGAGCACTTTCTGCTTATAGAAGAATTTGCCAAAGCTCGTCTGCAGTTTTTTGTCCAGCTTTTGAAACTCAGCGTAGTACTTCTCGCGTTTGCCTTTGGTCGTGGCATGCTGGT
>DASWRJ010000462.1:0-3139 GCA_036403255.1 Verrucomicrobiia bacterium | reverse complement strand
GAATGAATTACTCACTCAACTCATTGGCCGCTGCTCGGCGAAGTTGAAGGAGTTGTCGAAGGTGAACCAGGTTGATTGCCCGAGGTTGGGGGCACTGTCTGCTGGCTGCCTCTCGAAGTAGAGGGATCAAAATTTGAGCTGCCCGAAGTGGATGATGAAGAGCCCGAGGTGGACGACGATGATCCCGAATTTGGGCTGACCGCTCCAGAGGCGTTCCCGACTGCCGCCTCCTTGGCCATGCTTAGGTGCTGTTGCAGGATGGGCAGTTGCTTTTGCGCAAATGCGCGGATTTCCGGGTCAGAGGCCTTTTCCGCCGCTTCCTGGAATTTGCGGATGTCCTTTTGATGGTCCGCTATGGCATGTTTTTGGAACATGCGATCAAAGTCACCACCTTTGGCAGCAGTGAAATGTTCCAATTCCTTTTGGTGCTTTGTATCCAGATCCTTCGGCAGATCGACGCCTTTACTGGCTGCAATTTGCGAGAGTTCCGAATTAGCGGCTGTATGGTCTTGCACCAACTTTTGACCCAAGGCCTTTACCGCCTGGCTTTCACCATTTTGGCTGGCGATTTGTCCCATTTGGACTTCCGCCAAGCCGCCCTGGGAAGCTTCTTTGATAAACCGCATGTCATACGAGGACAGTTGCGATGATGATTTGCCGGTCTGTGCCGCCGTCCCTGTATCCGGCGAGCCCATGTTGGCGTCGCGATGATGAGCGCATCCAACCGCGAGGGCCAGAGGTAAAACGATAACGAGCAGTTTCTTCATATTTAATCAACTCCTTCTTGTTTAAGTTTGGTGCAACATCTGTGCGAACGCCCAAACCAGCAACTAGGGTGAAAACACCATAAATTTGCAATTTGGATCGCGAATCAGAGTAAACGTGCAAAATGATTCAGCGAACGGAAACTCCTTGAGGCAAGGAAACTTACAAAATCTTCGAGATTCTCGACGTGCTATTTGCCAAGGCAAAACAGGCTCTTCTCGGTCCTAATAAAAATATGCCCGTCAGAAATTGCCATGGACGCCTGGCATTTTTCGTTTAAAGCACTTTTTGAAATAATTTTGAACTCCGGCCCCGCCTCGACGACCGTTGTCTCGCCAGATTCAGACAGAAAATAAATTTTGCCATCCGCATAAACCGGAGAGGCGCTGAATGTGCCGCCAAGTCGCTCCTGATACACAATGTCGCCGCTCTCCGCTTTGAAGCAGTTCGCGATGCCACCATCCGTTACGGAGTAGAGGTAAGGTTTCACATACAAAAGCGAAGCTTGAGTGGGCACGCCTTTGCGCTGTTCCCAAGCGATGTGCGTTTTGGTGACTTCCCCGAGTCCACCGGTTCGCACGGCCCGGAGTGTTGACTTCTCGAATCCGGAGGAGGTGAAAATCAGTCCGTCACCGAGCGCGAAACTCGGCACGACGCCTTCGCCCTGACTGTAGATTGTCCAAATACACTCGCCAGTTTTGGGATCAAATCCCTGGATCGCGTCACCCGCGCAACTGATTATTTGCTGCTGCCCTTTCTCCACCAGAATATTGGGTGTGATGTGCGCAATGCGCGACATGCCGCGTTTGCCCGTCCAGACGCGCCGCCCTGTTTTCAAATCCAGCGCTGCGATGAACGATTGGTCCCATGGTATTTGCCAGCCGAGGCGTTCTTCCGGTGTGTTGTTAGGATACTTACCGGGTTCACCGACTTTATTGCTGCCATCGTAGGGCATAATCAAAAGGCCGTTGCAGATGATCGGGGAAGCGCCCAATCCGTGGCGGCTATAGAATTGCACTTCGCGATTGGTCCAGGCGACGGTCCCATCAAATCGCATTGCGAGTATGCTGCCATCGCCAAAAACGCAGTAAACTCGTTCGCCATCCGTGCATGGCGTCGGCGTGGCATAGGAATTTTTCGATTCTTTTAAGGAAGGTTGTTGGTCGAAAACTTCTTTGTCCCAAAGCAATTGTCCGGTGCTTTTGGCAAAAGAAAGCACGTGGCAATGAACTCCTTTATCAGTCGTGGTTGTTAAAAAAACCTGGTTCGCCCAAATAATCGGCGATGACCAACCCTCGCCGGGAACGGCGGTCTGCCAGAGCACGTTTGAACTTGCACTCCAGTGCAGCGGCAGACCTTTTTCGGTCGAGAGCCCCTGCCCTGTCGGCCCACGAAAGCGCGGCCAATTTTCAGCGTGGGCAGGAGTTTGCCGGATGGAGAACGCGCAGAACGCAACAAGGAGAACAGAGCAAAGCTGCTTCATTGGAGAAAACTTCTGAATTATAAAATCCGCGCGGCTGGGTTTAGAGGAGAACGAAAAGCTGGCGCTCCTTTTACCGTTAGCTTTCTCGGATGCGCTTTGTCGCCGCAGGTGGCATAGAGCACATCAAAGTTCTCTCCGCCGAAGGTCATGCTTGAAAGCATCCCTGACCGGATTCCATCTCCTGGTTTTTGCATGGAGCAAAGACTAAGAAACGCGCCTTGAAATTCAACTAATCTCGAGCGTGAACAAGGACGGCGCTGGGCATAAACACCAGCGCCGCCCCGGGTTACGGAGGGAGGGCCAACTCAGTCAAACACACATTTAGTTCACTCGACCCTGGAATGACGACTCGAATGCCTGGCTTTGCACCGCTCGCCTTTCAGCGACTGTCCCTGGGCCATCCGTGCAATCAGCGACAGAAAAAACATCAATGCAGTGCCCGCCAAAATCATCTCCAGGGTCTTCATACGATGGTGTGACGGATGAGAGACTCCAATTGTTCCCGGGAATTTCACCCTGGCATTGCGGTTAACGGTAGATTTCGCGCCGATGCCCAATGGCTAACAAATAAAGCTCGTTTTCTTCGATGTCAAAGCGGTAGATCACGCGATAATCCCCGACCCTAAGTCGATATTGATTAGACCCAGCCATTCTAAAATGTGAATAGCTGCGAAGGCGTAATCCTATCGTATCGAGTTTTGCCTGAACGAGTTCGCGCAGATTGGAAGGTAATCGATTTAAGTCGGCGTCGAACTGCGCTGAAGCTATCTGAGTAGCTGACCCGTTCATCCATTAGTCTCAAGTTCGACGGATGCGAACTCGACCTTCTCGAATATCTTTTTCGCCCTGCTCGATCTTTGCCTTGAATTCGCTTGTTAGTTCCAACTCATC
>DASWRJ010000461.1:0-10100 GCA_036403255.1 Verrucomicrobiia bacterium | reverse complement strand
TGCGCACACATTTAACGAAATGCTCCTCGCCCGCGGCTTAATGGGAGTGAGCGAGGCTTTTTACATTCCCGCAGCGCTCGCGTTGATTGCGGAGATCCATTCCGATAAAACGCGCTCCCGCGCCGTTGGCATCCATCAGACCGGAATTTATTTTGGGATTATCCTCGGCGGCTTTAGCGGCTATGTGGCTGAGGAGCCGAATCTGGGCTGGCGCTCTGCCTTCACTGCGTGCGGCATCATCGGAGCGCTTTATGCAATACCACTGCTGCTCTTTTTGCGCCGGGCCGCTGTGTTGCCGTCTAAGCAGATCGGCGATAGTCCACCTGCGCCACTCAAGATGCTGACCCATCTTTTCAGGAACACTTCTTTTCTTCTGCTCGTGCTTTATTTCACCTTGCCCGCGCTGGCGGGATGGATCGTAAAAGATTGGATGCCAGCCATTTTGAAGCAGCGTTTTAATATCGGCCAGGGCAGCGCCGGGGTATCGGCGACACTTTACGTGAACATCGCGATTATTATCGGTGGGTTGGCTGGCGGCTGGCTGGCTGATAGATGGATGCATCGGAATCAGCGCGGTCGAATTCTCACGAGCGCCCTTGGAATGGCCCTGATAGCCCCTGCTCTGCTCGGCATCGGACTTGGGCAGTCGCTGGGAATCGCGGTCGCGTTTCTCATACTCTTCGGCCTTGGCTGGGGATGTTTTGATACAAATAACATGCCCATCCTCAGCCAAATCACTCGCCCGGAAATTCGAGCTACCGCCTACGGGCTGATGAACTTCGTCAGCATCAGTTGCGGCGGGTTTGCGGACTGGGCCTTCGGGGCGTTGCGGGACAGGTCCGTTCCGCTGCCCATGATTTTTGCTCTATTTGCCAGCGCCGCCGGCATCTCCATTGTGCTGGTATTGTCCATCAAGCTCCGTCCGCTCAAATCATAACGGCTTCGCTCTTGCCAGCGACTAACGGATTTGCCAACGTCTCGCCCGAACTTTTTCCGAACTATGAACACTGTGTCCGCATTGAAAACTGTAAAGAAGAACGTGAAGAGCCTGGTCGAAAACGCCACTTCTGATACTGGTGGTTTACTTCGTCTTGCCCCCTGCTGGGTGCCGCGCTCTTTCCTGCAACCCGGCAAACGCCTGAAGCTGCATCCTGACGATCTTTATGCCTACGGTCTGCATCGCGGCGGCATTGATGAGCGCTGGTTCGCCTCGACCACTCCCGCTGCCAACGAAAACCGGACGCCAGATGAAGGTCTGAGCTACTGCGTGGTGGATGGCCAGCGATTCACGCTTCAGCAGGCAGTCGCCGAATGCGGCGCTGACTTGATTGGGCAGAGTATTTGGAAAAAATATAAAAAGTGGCCGGTCTATTCCAAATTCTTCGATAACATGGGTCCGATTCCGCATCACATGCACCAGAACGCAAAGCAGGCCAAACTGGTCGGGCTAGAAGGGAAGCCTGAGTCGTATTACTTCCCCCCGCAGCACAATAATGTCGGGAATAATTTCCCTTACACGTTCATGGGCCTTGAACCTGGCACCACAAAAGAACAGGTCAGGCGCTGCCTGGAAAATTGGAATAAAGGCGACAATGGCATTCTCGATCTTTCACGCGCTTATCGGCTGAAGCCGGGCACCGGTTGGTTGATCCCTCCTTGTATTCTGCACGCGCCAGGCTCCCTGTGCACCTATGAGCCGCAATGGGGTTCAGACGTTTTTGGAATGTATCAATCTCTCGTCGAGGGCCGTTATGTGCCCTGGGATTTGCTGGTGAAGGACATGCCTAAAAACAAGCACAAGGACCTTGATTTCATTGTGGACCAACTTGATTGGCCCGGTAATCTGGACGAGAACTTCAAAGCGAACCATTACCTCGAACCCGTCCCAGTCGCCGACACGCGCAAGGAAGGTTTTGTCGATCGTTGGATTGTTTATGGCAAAATTGATGGCGAGCAACTTTTCACCGCCCGCGAGCTGACCGTCGATCCCGGCGTGAAATGCACAATCAAAGATAAAGGCTCTTACGGCTTAATCTGCGTGCAAGGCAGCGGCAAAATTAACGGACAGCCGTTGAATAGCCCGAAACTGATTCGCTTCCATGAATTGACGGAAGATGAATATTTCTGCACGGAAGAAGGCGCCAAAAATGGCATCACGTTCGAAAACACGAGTGAAACGGAGCCGCTCGTTACCTTACGCTATTTCGGCCCAGAGGTAAATCCAGATGCTCCCCAAATGGGCGCCTATAGCAAAAACAAATTTAGCTGAACGCGGCCGGAGAAGCCGGTTTAGCAACTATGCCACGCGCGCAACTTTGGTATTACCTGACGCTCTGCCGCGCGATTGTATCTTCCACGTTCGTTAATTCGCGGCGCATGTAATCCATCTCGAATTGAAGCAATTCGCGGCGCTTGGGATCGGGCTCGCTTTGCACCTCGACAGAACGAATTTCCAGATAGCGCTTTAATTTGTCGCGTAATATTAGTTCTGACTCGGGTACGCCTGCCACTGCGGTAGTCTGGCGCACCACCGCCGGTTGGATGCGGCGATCCAATTCAGTCGGCCGTACTGGGCCGGTCTGAGTTCCTCGCATGGTACCACTGTTTCCCGGCGCGGTTCCCTGAGCGAGCATCGTATTTGGTCCAAGTTCATGCCCGAGTTCCGCGAGAAAATCGGTCTCCCAATTTTTGTATTTCAATACCGGCGGACCTTTCTGCCTGCTCAGCACTTCCACACTGGTTTGGTTTGGACCGACCTGCTTTACCCAAATGCCCACATTCTCGCCCAACGTATAGAACTGCATACCACGCTTGGCTTCGATAAATCCCTGGCGTGGATAGGTGCGCAGCACGGTCAAACCCAATTTCCAGGCGGTGTCCGTTGCCTTCTGCCAAACCTGGTCCGCAGGCACATTGTACACTTGCGTTGTGCCGCGCCCCTGCAATTTGGCCATCTGCGACGGCGTGCTGCAGCCAAGAATCAGAATAAAAATGATAGCCGCTATGATCGTGCGTTTCATAAGCCTGGAAGGACTGAATTCACGATGGACATGGTGGAAAAATCATAACCATCCAACAATGGGGGTTTTCCCTCCCGCTTACCAAGAGTAGCTTCTAATCGCTATTGGTTGAGTTGCGAATTATGAACCAACCATTAACTTGTCTGGGAATTAACAAAGGAGTTTAGAATGCCTATTCGAACCACACGCTCAAAGTCCGGCCTAAAGAGAATTCACAAAAAACGCAACAAAGCTGTCTCTGGGCGACGCAATATGCAGGCCCGAGCGGTATTTGGAGCGCCAGAAGAGACGGTCACGCCCGGTTGGCGAGGATTGAAAGAGCCGTTAACACCTACTACTCGCAAAAAGCCCACCGGTGGCGCGCGCATTAATAAAAGCGGCCGCCGCACTAAAGTGCTGATGCCGAAGTAGAGCGCCGCAGGCATGGCAAAAGTGGAGGACACAATTCAAAAAAGACAACTTCACGCTCCGTTCTGATTGACGCGCCGTCCCTACATTGGATCATATTGCCTGAATGAACAGTATGGTCCGATGTCTGGCCCTTGCCGCCCTCCTCCTTTGCGGCTGCGCCACAACTCAAAACAAACCCGCCAGCAATTCGCGGGCTTTCATCTGGAAGCAGGACACTTTTGCTTATGCCAACGAATTGGTCTGGATTTACAATTTCGATCCCGGAACCGGAAAAACAAGCCACTCCCGGCGCGAGCCTGCCCCCACTTACAGCCACCATTGCTTTGTAGTGGCGCGTTCAGCGCTCCAGTTTTTTTATCATGCCAGATTCGATCCCTCTCTGCCCGTAGCTGCTCCTGAGATCTATCGGAAGCTGATCGATAAAGTGGTTTCCCGCCGCCCTGTAAAGGAATGGGCTGATTCGGAAAAGGTCGTTATCCCCGGTTACTCTAATCTTTTCACGTTTAGCCAGGCACAAGGGTCCATCTTGAAACAGGAATGCGGCGGCGCATGGCAAAGCTACTTTCAGCGGGGACATTGGCGTATGATTTGGCCCTTCACGCGGTATCATCAGCAGAAGACGGCTGAAGCTTTGGTCGCATCTTTGAAGTTAAATCACCCGCCAGTGATTCATGTTGTCCGATTCCCACAACTCAGCATTAACCACGCATTGGTTGTTATGAGCATGTCAGAAAAGGCTCAGAGCATTAATTTTCAAATCTACGATCCAAATTCACCCGAGAAGCCAACTGAACTTCTTTACGACCGCCAGGCTCGGACCTTTCAGTTGCCGAAGAATAATTATTTCCAGGGCGGTCGGGTCGATGTTTACCGCATTTATGATAAGTGGAATTATTGAACTTAACACTTGCAGAGCCAGAAATAGTTCCAGTATGCTTTGAGCATCAGCAAATTGAACCAACATTGACGGCTTGTAATCTGTCCAGTCGCTGAACTGGATGATTGCAGCCGCCGCAACAATTAGGAGCGGAAGAAATGGCTACGGTTGATTTCGCAATTGGAATCGGAGGCGAGAACGGTCAGGGCATCGCCTCGACGGGAGACATACTCGCGCGTATTTTTGCACGACGCGGCCTTCACCTCAACGCCTACAACGCCTACCAGTCGATTATCCGAGGCGGGCATACTTTTCTCACTATACGCGCCAGCGAAAAGCCCGTGCGCAACATGGGCGACAAAATTGACGTCTTTATCCCTCTCAATCAGGACGCAATCGATCGTCATTTTCGATTGTTAAAAGCGGGTTCGTGCGCCATTTACGACGCCGATAAACTCAAGCCAATCGAAACCGCCCCCGGCGTGCAGCTTTGCCCGATGCCCATGAAGGACATCACCAAAGGCAACAAGCTGGCCGCAAATACCGCCGCCCTGGGTGCTACATTACAATTGCTTGGCATCGAATCCGAGCCGCTTGAAGCTGTGGTCACGCGCCAATTCAAAAAGAAAGGCGATGCGGTCGTGGCTGAAAATATTACCATCGCACGTGCCGGATACGAATACGCCTCGCAAAATTTCAAAGCGTTCACCTGGAAAGTCGCAAAAGGACCCCATCCGCTCGGCGTGATCACCGGCAACCAGGCCACAGCCATGGGCGGGGCGGCTGCGGGAGTTAAATTTTATGCGGCATACCCAATGAGCCCTTCCACTGGCGTGTTAATGTGGATGGCGGCGCATGCAAGGCAATTAGGCATGATGGTCCGGCAGGTTGAAGACGAAATCGGCGTCATGAATATGATCATTGGCGCCGCACATGCCGGTTGCAGATCGATGTGCGCCACCAGCGGCGGTGGATTTGCGCTCATGACCGAAGCCATCGGCATGTCTGGCATGATCGAAACGCCAGTGGTCTGCGTGGATGTCCAACGCGGTGGACCCGCCACGGGTATTCCCACCAAGACCGAACAGGGCGACCTCTGGCAAGCGTTGGGCGCCGGGCAAGGCGATTACCCGCGCATCATCGTCGCGCCCGTGAATCAATTGGATTTGTTTAAGACGGTTCCGGAACTCTTCAACCTTTGCGACAAGTATCAATGCCCCGGATTGGTGCTGGCTGATTTGCTTATCTCGGAGGGAACTTCAAGTATCGATCCCAAGGATTTAGACTTCAACGTCAAGATCGAGCGCGGTGAGTTGATTTTGCCGGATGCGGTTGCCAATGGAAACGGCCACAGTGCTCCCGGCAGCGGATACATGGACAATGCCTACTGGCGCTATAAAAATACAGCCAGCGGGATAAGCCCCCGCGCTGTCCCCGGTGTACCTGGGCATATTCATGTGGCCGCAACAGATGAACATGACGAAGACGGCACCTTGATTAGTGATGAGTTCACCAATCCTCACAAACGCCGGAAAATGGTCGAGAAGCGCGCACGGAAGATGCAGGACACGATCAACGACATCGCTCCGCCCAAATTGTTTGGACCTGAAAATGCCGCGGTTACGCTCGTCGGCTGGGGCAGCACCGAAGGCGTAATACAGGAAGCAGTCGAAAAGCTTGCGGCCGAAGAAGGCATTGTCGCCAATCATCTGTCAGTGAAATGGATTGTGCCGTTTCATACAGCCGAGATCACACGCATTCTGAACCGAAGCCAACGAGTGTTGATCGTCGAGAACAATTTCACCGGCCAATTTGCCCGCTATTTGCGCTCTGAAACCGGATTTGATGCACATGGCCATATCCGCAAATACGACGGTGAGCCATTCATGCCCCATCACATTGTCGAAGCCGTCAAAGAACAATTGGCGGGCAAGAGCCGCTTGTCCGTCCCAGTTCACGAAGTGTTAGCTTGAGCAATCTATGAATGCATCCACAGACATCGCCACAGCTCCCGCGCCAGGCACACAACCCACTAAAGACACTTACAAGGGCCGCATCCATCCTGATTGGTGTCCGGGCTGCGGAGATTTCTCCGTGCTCGCCGCCTTGCAAACTGCGCTTTTTGAGCTTGGCCTTCCGCCACACCAGGTTTGCGTGGTGAGCGGGATTGGCTGCTCGTCGAATTTACCGGGCTATATCAACACCTACGGTATGCACACACTTCATGGCCGCGCACTGGCCGTGGGCACAGGTGTTAAGCTGGGCAATCACAAACTCAAGGTCATTTGCGTAGGCGGCGATGGCGACGGTTACGGCATCGGCGGCAATCATTTCGTGCACATCTCTCGCCGCAATGTGGACCTCACTTACATCGTGATGGACAATCAAATTTACGGCCTGACCACCGGGCAGGTTTCGCCGACGAGCGTCAAGGGCATGAAAACCAAAACCACTCCGCATGGCAGCGTCGAGAACCCTATTAACCCAATTCCCATGGCCATCGTGGCGGGCGCGACCTACGTTGCGCGCGGCTTCAGCGGCAAGCAAAAACATTTGGTCGAGCTAATCAAAGGCGCCATCAATCACAATGGTTTTTCGCTCGTGGATGTTTTCAGCCCGTGCGTGACTTACAACAAGGATAACACTTACCAGTGGTTTAATCCTCGCGTGAAGATGCTCGAAGAACTCGGCCACGATCCCAGCGATTTGCACAAAGCGCTCGCACGCGGTTATCAGTGGGGCGATGAAATTCCGATCGGCGTTTTTTGGAAACGCACCGATTTGCCCTCACTCGAAGATCTCGAGCCTGTGCTGCACAATGGCGAAGGTCCCCTCGCCTGCCGCAAACTCGGCATTCCCAAAGAAGAAGCGGACGAGCTGATTAAAGAATTGCTCTAGGAAGCGGCTGGCAAGCAGCTCATTTGGCAAGTGCTCTCACGGCAAGAGCATTCCCGAGGCTTCAAGTCGCTCCAGCACTTCCCTGCAAATTGTCGGCGCAGCCAAAGGTTTGCCCAGCGCCTTGGCGATGCGCGACATTTCGGCGAGCTTCGGCGTCCCCAGCAATTTCTGTAATCGAAACGGGATGTCTTCCAACGCGTTCACTTTCAAAGCTGCTCCATGTTCGAGCAGGAAATCGCTGTTCGCGGCTTCCTGGCCGGGAATCGGGTTCAGCACGAAAATGGGTTTACCCAGCGCCAGCGCTTCAGAGGTCGTCAATCCGCCCGGCTTGGTCAGCACCAAATCAGCCACCGCCAGGAACTCTTCCATGTTCGCAACAAATCCCATGACATGCGTCGGATGCCGCCGCTCGACCACAGCCAGTTCGCGCCGCAGTTCTTCATTGCGACCGCAGACGACTATGATTTGCACGGGCGTTTCGAGCTTGTTCAATTGCTGCATGATCCCGGCCACGGGGCCCATTCCGAAACCGCCGCCCAGCACCAACAGAATGGGCAAATCATCGCGCAAACCGTAGCGCTTCCGCACGGCGGCGGAGTCAATCGTGCGGGAAAACTTGCCCGCGATCGGAATGCCGGTTACGGACACATTTTCTTCCGGCACGCCCCGCGCGACGAGCCGTGCCTTGGTTTCATCCGCGGCTACGCAGTAAAGGTTTACACCGGGTTCCATCCAGAGCGCGTGCGCTTCAAAATCCGTGATGATGCTGACCGTGAGCGGCTCAGGTTTGATATGCGCTTTGCTTCGCAAAAGCCCCATGATCTCCAGCGGCATATAATGCGTGCAAAGCACCACGTGCGGTTTGAATTTTTTCAGTTGCCGGATGAATTTGCCCTTTGTGAATTTCGCCAGCGTTCGCCGCGAGCGTCCGAGCTTTCTGACGAGCGCCGGATTATCCGTCTTCTTGAACACATGCCCCCACAGCTCGGGAGCGTGCTCGACAATTTTGATATAGCCTTCCAGGTAAACCTTGCGATAAAGCCGAGGGGTGAAATTTAATACATCCAGCTTTTGCAGCGTGTCGTTGGGCCGGATAGTTTTCCAGGCTTCTTCAAGCGCGGCCGCGGCCTGCAGGTGCCCGGCCCCGGCGGTGACTGTGGCGATTAAAACTCGCATGACTCCATCTTACACAGCCTGATCGAGTCCATCCAGATAACTTTGCAGCAGGATAGCCGCCGCAGTTTTATCCACCTTTTCTTTTCGTTTGTCGCGGCGCACGTTGGCTGAGATTAAAAACCGATTGGCCTGCACTGATGTCAGGCGCTCGTCCAGTGCCTGGATGGGCACCACAATGGCCTGGCGCACCACCGCAATAAATTCTTGCACCTTTAAAGCCGCGGGTCCATAGCTGCCATCCATATTGCGCGGCATGCCGACAATGATTAGTTCGATTTCCTTCTCGCGAATGATTTGTTTGAGCCGCTCGATGAAAGCAGCAAACGGATCGGCCGGGATGTACTCAAGCGGGGTAGCGATCATTTTCATTTCATCGCTCACCGCCACGCCAATCCGCTTTGTGCCATGATCCAGTGCAAGAATTCGCATTATAAACCTTTCATTACTTCCGCAGCAGCACGGACCGTTGCTTCGATGTCCTCCGAAGTGTGGGCCGTGGAAAGGAACCCGGCCTCGAATTGCGATGGAGCAAAATAAATTCCGCCCTCCAGCATTGCATGAAAGTATTTAGCGAAACGAGCGCGGTCGCTGCGCATCGCATCCGCCAGGTTTCGCACCGGCTGATCAGTGAAATACGCGCAAAACATAGACCCACACGCATTAAATTGAACCGGAATCCCAGCTTGCTTCGCTGCTTGACGCATCCCGGTTTCGAGCTGCTGCGAAAGCTTCTCCAGATGGCCGTAGGCATGGCTCGCTTGCAATTCTTCGAGCGCCGCCAGGCCGGCGGCCATTGCCAACGGGTTTCCGCTTAATGTTCCTGCCTGATAAACAGGACCGAGCGGAGCCAGACAATCCATGATCTCAGCCCGGCCGCCGAACGCGCCGACCGGCAACCCCCCTCCGATCACTTTCCCAAAGCAGCTTAAATCCGGCTCGACGCCGAATCGCTGTTGCGCGCCGCCAAACGCCAACCGAAAGCCAGTCATGACCTCGTCAAAAATCAGTAGACTCCCCTGCTCACGTGTAATTTGCCGCAGAAATTCGAGGTAACCAACCTGCGGCAAATATACTCCAGCGTTGCCCGGAACAGGTTCCAGAATGATCCCGGCAATCGCGCCCGGATTCGCGTTGAACGCCGCCTTGACCGCCTCGACGTCGTTAAATGGCAGCACAATCGTGTGCTGTGTAAATGCCGCCGGCACGCCTGCGCTGTCTGGATTTCCAAACGTCAGCGCGCCCGACCCAGCCTTGACCAGCAGCGAGTCCGCGTGCCCATGGTAGCAGCCGTCGAATTTGATGATCTTATCGCGCTTTGTGAAACCGCGCGCCAATCGTATGGCCGACATGCAGGCTTCAGTGCCCGAGTTGCACATTCTGATCTTCTGCACGCCCGGTATGGCCTGGCAAATCAACTTCGCCATCCGCACCTCCAGTGGGTTGGGGATGCCAAAGCTGGTTCCCTGTTCTGCCGCCTCCTGCACAGCCTTTATTATCTTTGGATGCGCGTGCCCGAGAATTGCCGGGCCCCATGTCCCGACGTAATCAATATACACGTTGCCATCAACGTCCCAAACTCGCGCGCGATTCGCGCGCTGAGCGAAAAACGGCTCTCCACCCACAGCGCGAAAAGCGCGCACCGGCGAATTCACTCCGCCCGGAATATAATTCAGCGCCTCGGTAAAAAGCGCGTGCGATTTGGAGTGGCTCATCATGAC
>DASWRJ010000460.1:0-4368 GCA_036403255.1 Verrucomicrobiia bacterium | reverse complement strand
GACTCGATCCCATTCACACCGGACATCGTGCAACTCGATTACATGCTCAAACCGGTGCTTTGGGTCGAGTGTGGCGAATGCGGTGTGGCAAAACTCCATAAGCTGGCTGTGAAAGTGCCCGAAGCAGAAATTTGGATTGTAAAGCGCTCCGCGTCCGCTGCGGAGCATCTATTCAAAGCGATGGAAAAAGCCGATTTGCGGCGCGACCGCTACAGCATTCTTGGCTTGGATGCAGCCATGTTCGACGAGACGTGTGGCTTACTGACCTCGCGCAATGAGCTGCTTTGGGTTGGAGCCGATTTCGATATGGCCAATATGCAATTTGATTTCAATGGCCTCTGGTTTGATGCGCCGTTTACTTTGCTAAGGTTTTAACGCAAAGCCATCCGCAGAACAGAATGCTGCGCAGGCGCCCTTCGGTTAACGAATATCTTTAACCGGATTGCCGGGCGTCGGTCCCACGATCACTGGCGGAAAACCAGGTGGCAAAGGCGGGAAAGGCGGAAATGGCGACGCGTTGTTTTGTGCTGGGGCGGTCGTTTCCGGTGGTGGAGGCGGCACATAAGTGAGTGACTGCATCCAGCCGGAACTCGATTTAGAATACGCCTGGTAAGCGTTCGCGCCCATGGCCTGGGCCATGCTTGCTTCAGTTTCGCGGGCCAGCGCATTCAAAGCGTTTTGCCGTTGCTCGTAAGTAAGTGCAGGGTTCGCATCGAGCCGTGCCTTCTGTTGTTCGGCCACCACCTTCATGTTGTACACATTTGCCGCCACGTCTTTCGGCAGATCAAAGCGATCGGTAAGACGGGTCAGGGACTGGTAATCGGAATCCTGCGAACGGACGTATTCGTTGTAGCGCTTATCGCCCAGTGTTTTTCGGAGTTCTTCATTGAGAGCCTGTTGCGCTGCTTCTTGCGCGCGAGCGCCTGCGGGCGATTGATCCCCCGCGCCAATCTGATTTTCATAGGTCTTCTGGATTGCGAAAATTTTTCGGAATTCATCTTCAGAGACGTTCATGGGTGAAAGTTGGGAGCGCAGGCTCGCCGCCGTGCTGGAATTACGGAGCTGATATTCGTTCAATTCATCAGGAGACAAAATTTTGGCGAGATCCGCTTCTTTCTGGCTCTCAATGGCCCGCACCCGTTGTTCATCTTGTTCTAGCACTTCGCCTTTGGCCTTGCTGTAGATTTCCTGTTCCAAAGCATCGTATTTTGCATTCACGCCGCGGACCGCGTCTTGTTTGTCCGCGGGCAGAAAACTGAGGCTGCGTTGATCCAGAATGTCATTATCTTGCCAGTACTTTGCCATCTCGGTTTGAAAATCGACGTTGAGTAAATCCCGCACGAGACGCGATTCATCCTGATCGAGCGCGGCGAGCTGGCGCTGGACCTGCGGATCTCCTCCGGCCTCATTTGGACCGGGCAGCCAATATTTCTCTCCGCGACTCTGGGCGATGAGCGCCGAGCGCCGTTTCGAATAGGCCTTGGCAACGTCCGTTAGAATAATATCGCGAATGGTTTCTTCCGGGCAGCCGATGTATCGAAGATTAGTTATATATGCTGTATAATTGGTGGATTCGATGCTGGTCCAATTCAAACCGCTGGCCAGCAATGCTGCGTAAGGGTTGTTCGTGGAATTTACTTTGCGGACGGCGATTTGCGTGACCGTATTTGTGACGATCACAATTTTCGGCACCGTGCGGACTGGCATTGGAGTGATCTTGAGGAGATAGACCATGTAGCCAATGATCCCGAGCAGGCCCATTATCACGGCCGAAAACACGAGGGAAATGCTGCGCGAGTTCATATTTGGCTCAACCCAAAATCTTGCATTCTCTAAAACTCAGCTAGTACCATGCCTTACGCTGGGCGGAATTACGAGCCTGAATTTCCAAACCCGTCCCGTGTAAATTGTTCCTGAAAAATTTCGCCAATTGGCTGTTTCCGGGGGTTTTTAACAATTTAATGCCGCCGCAGGTTAAGCCGGTGATCGACTCGCCGCGTTTGCGCGTAATCGAGCGGTGGTAAATCGGTCATCGTGGGCGATTCGGTTTCGAGCAGAATACCCTTGGCCATGGCTTGCAATCCTTGCCAACGCGCCCACTCCAGACTCGGAGCATTGGAGATTTGGCGCAAAAGGCTGCGCCATTCAATGATCACCCGATCAATATCTCCCGCGCCTAGAAAGTCGGTAACCCACTGATGTTTGCTTAAGGGATCCTTGTGCGTTCCAGCCACGACTTGTTCCGCGCCCGCGCCATATTTGGGCGGTACGCCATTTTCCAGATACCCAGTGATGGTTTGCAAGCCGAAGATTTGGTGGCATGCCATCGGCAAATGGCCACCCCAGCGATTTTCGTCGCCCGCAAAACGGAAACCGGCGTCGAGATTTGCCAGATCATAAATTAATTCATCCAGCGGGTAGCTGGCATCTTCGAGAGCGGCCGCTATGGCCAGGCCATCTCCCCCCGAGAAAAAGCTCACGATTCGTCCGCGCAAAGTAGGAACCCCGACGGCATCCACCAGCCCAAGTCTGCGCCAGAGCATAGCTACACCAGTAGCAGTTGAAAGCTCACGGCATACCGGAACAAGCGCGCAACGCGCGCAGTCTTGCGGCAGAACGTCCCTCTCGAAAGGACGCCAAATGGGTACGCTGTAGGAATCCACCGGGACTCGCATCGTCAAATCAGCAAGACTGACCAGAGCGATCCATTTTTGGCCTTGGCGTTCCACTCGAACGACCGGAGTTTTCTGAGTCGCAAGTTTGTGTTCAATCAACGGAAGAATTTTTTCACGCCAAAGATGCGCATCTGCCTGTCGGCCACTCCAATTTGTAAGTCGGCGAATCCATTTCACGAGCAAAATGCGTTCGTCATTTAAAATCTCAGCAATTGTGATGCTGCGGCCATAAATCGGCCGTCCATTCTCCTGGCCAATAACCATAAGTACACCCGTGCCGACCTTTTCCAACGCATCCGGAATACTCAGCACTGGGTGAAGGACCGGCTGGATTTGACCGTTCCTGGCAATGTCGTGCGGTGCAGGCGCTTCTGTATTTCTGGGTGCGCGGCTATGAAGCAAACCCGGAATTGGCTCCATCACACAAATGTCCCGGAGCGGCTTTTCTACGGGCACGGGCAGCAGTTCCCATTCGCCACGGCTATTCAGCATTTCACGAACACGCTTTCGGACGTGCCGCGCGCGCTCCGCGTCGGTCTTCAATCCGCACGGCACATCCGGATGCTTCAGCGATTCTTCGACACCGAGAAAGATTGGTTTAGTCGTAAAGAGGCGCTCCTGCACGTGGACCGCTTCCGTGAATGGATCTCGCTCCTGCTGAGCCGCGGCACTCATCAGGCTGAGCAACGCGCTCCAATCAACCATGGCGCTGCGCGACAGATGCGCCGGATGACCGTCACGCAAACGAATCTCATTGGCGCTGACCAGAACGTAACCTGTTTCATCAATTCCTCGCCGGCCCGCCCGGCCAAACATCTGCAAAATCTCATCCGCCCGGATCGGCTGCTCGACGTAATCGCGCCGGTACGATTCACCGGCAAGCGCGACACTGCGCAGCGAGAAATTTATCCCCGCCGCCAATCCCATTGTCGCGACCACCACGCGCAGTTGCCCGGCTTTTGCGAGTGGTTCAATCACACCCGCGCGCGCGCCATAGCTCAGGCCGCTGTGATGATATGCAATGCGGCTTTTCAGAAGCTTCGCCAGGTGCTCGCCCACCAGTTGCTTCTGATCGATCCGGAGCTGGAGCGGATTTGGGATTGGTAAATATCGAGCGAGTTCAGCCGCCAGCGCTTCGGCCGCCTGGCGGCGCGGAGCAAAAATCAGAATCGGACCAAGATCATCAGCCAATGCCTTGGCCACCGAGCGTGGCCAATAACCCCGTATATTCGTGGGCACATTATAGCTGAGATGGTTTACAAAAACGTCTTCCAGCGGCACCGGCCGATGCTCATGCCGTACAAGCACGGCGTCGCGCCCGAGCCGGTGCAGCCATTTGACAAGGTCTTGCGGGTTGGCCACGCTGCCGCTCAGGAGCAGCAATTGCGTATGCGGCGGCGCCAGCGCCATCGCGAGTTCGTAATTCAGACCTCGATCCGGGTCGGCTATCATCTGGTACTCATCCACCACCAGCAGCGAAGGGCCATCTCCTTGAATCAAACGGTTTTTTTGGGTTTCCAGCGTTGCAACTATCACGGAGGCATTGAGATTCTCCGCCAGATCGCCCGTGGCAATGCCCACATCCCAACCGCGACCCCGCCATTCCGCGAGTTTATCATTGGCCAAAGCACGGGTCGGCACTGTGTAAATGGCTTGTCCGCGCGCCTTCCCTTGGTTCGACCAAAGCTCAAAA
>DASWRJ010000459.1:0-7996 GCA_036403255.1 Verrucomicrobiia bacterium | reverse complement strand
CATGTTCTGGCACTTACAAACACCGGGGAGAACCGCTGGTTTCGAAGAAAATCAGTAAGAGGCTTGCACGCCTTTGACTGAACGTTTCTTCATCCAGGGCATGAGACCGCGCAGCCGAGCACCGACTTTTTCAATGGAATGATTTTCGCCCTTCTTGAGCAGGGCATTGTATTTCTTATAGCCGGTCTGATACTCCTTGACCCAACCTTTGGCGAATTTGCCGGATTGGACATCTTTGAGAGCCTGCTTCATCCGCTTCTTCACACTGGCATCGATGATTTTAGGACCCACAGAAACATCGCCCCATTTGGCAGTTTCAGAAATCGAGAAGCGCATGCCGCTGATGCCGGCCTCGTTCATGAGATCGACAATTAGCTTCAGCTCGTGCAGGCACTCGAAGTAAGCCATCTCGGGCTGGTAGCCGGCCTCAACGAGTGTCTCATACCCGGCCTGGACCAGGGCGCTCAAGCCGCCGCAGAGGACGGTTTGCTCGCCGAATAGATCGGTCTCGGTCTCTTCTTTAAACGTGGTCTCGATGACGCCGGCGCGAGTGCCGCCGATTCCTTTGGCCCAGGCGAGTGCCACCTTGCGCGCTTGCTTGCTCGGGTTTTGATAAATCGCGATGAGCGCCGGAACGCCTTTGCCTTCGGCAAATTGTCGGCGGACAATATGGCCTGGTCCTTTCGGTGCGACCAAAATGACATCGACATTTTTCGGCGGCACAATGGTTTTAAAATGAATGGAGAAACCATGCGAAAAGAGGAGCGTTTTGCCCGCGGTCAAGTTCGGTTGAATATCTTTGAGGTAAGCGGCGGCCTGCTTGGTATCAGGGAGTGCGACGAAAATAACATCGGCGCGGCGGACTGCTTCGGCGGTTGGGAACACCTCGAAGCCTTTCTCTTTGGCGACGGGGATGGACTTGCTGCCTTCGTAAAGGCCGATGATGACGTGCAGGCCGCTTTCCTTGAGGTTGAGAGCGTGAGCGTGGCCCTGGGAACCGAAGCCGAGGACGGCGAGGGTTTTATTTTGCAGCACGCTGAGGTCGGCATCTTTGTCGTTAAAAACTTTTGCAGGCATGATTTGGTTTTAGTTTAAGGTTTAATTCAAAATTTATTTGCGCGGGAGAGCGGCTTTGCCAGTGCGGGTCAATTCGAGGACACCGAAGGTGCGCATCAATTGGAGGAACTTTTCGACTTTGCTTTCGTTGCCGGTGATTTCGATGGTGAGACTCTTGGGCTGCACATCGACAATTTTAGCGCGGAAAATATCGGTGATTTGCATGACTTCGGCGCGGGTGCTGGAATCGACATTTACTTTCACGAGGACCAATTCGCGATCGATGTATTCGCCATCGCGGAAATCCTGCACCTCGAGGACGTCCACGAGTTTCTTGAGCTGCTTTACAATCTGCTCGAGGGTCGAATCATCGCCAATAGTGACGATGGTCATGCGCGAGGTGTGCGGGTCGTGGGTAGGGCCGACATTGAGAGTGTCGATGTTATAGCCGCGGCCGCTGAAAAGCCCAGTGACGCGGGTGAGCACGCCGAACTTGTTTTCCACGAGCACTGAAATGGTGTGTCGCATATTAAATCAAAAAACCCGCGTCCCTGGCTGGAACGGCGGGCGACCTGAAAGCATTGGCCACTTTGGTCGCGTCAATCTACTACGACGACGCGAGCGCGGACGGCAAAGCTGGCCGATAAGTTCATAGGGGCGGAAAGTTAGCAAAATGGATTGAGGGGTCAACAACGATTTTGCACGAGCCAAAGTGGTGAAGAAGCCAAAATTCATGGACTTGTCTGTATATTGACTGCCCCAATGGTGCCACCAAAGAGGTTCGGAACGGCGTAGGCGCCGACCGGAGCGCCCCGGTCCGCACCGATATCCAATCCATCATTGGGCTGCGCCGTGAATGAGCTGGGGATTTTGCCGGGAGCGGGTGTGTGGCCATCCAGGGCTAAGGTAATGTCACCGTCTTTGGACACGGCGGCAGTGGCAGTATGCTGGCCAGCTCCGAGCATTCCCGCTGAAAGTTGCGTGAGCGCACCCAGGCGGCGGACGGCAAACAACAATTCGCCGTTTTGCACGTAGAGCGAGTAACCGACACTGGTGCCGCCCTGAGCGACGATCACCCCATCTGAATTTCCAGGACTAAAGGAAGCGGTAAGCGAGAGCGAACGATTGACGAGTCTGGGCGCGCGACCAACTGGAAGATGCGAGGGCCCTTTGAAAGTGAACTGCTGGGGACCAGTTTCTGGCGCGGAGATTTCGGTAGGATCGGATGGATTGGAAGCACTGGGTGGAACGACTAAGGCGCGCCATTTGACGCAGAGGACGATTACCATCGCGAGCAACGCAATATTGGAGAACGCGAGCGCACCTATGATGATGTTCTTTATCATATCTGATTGTTGGACGGAATATCACCAAAACCACCACCAATCACCTATAAAAAACTCCCAGGCGGCTTCGCCCCCGCGGCCACAGCAATAAGCAAGAGTAATGGGGCTGGTCATTTAGAGGAAGCTGGGCTGGCGGTTTCGGGAGCGTGGCCATCTTTTTCCCACGCATCGAGTCCACCTTCCAGGTTGCACACGGTTTTGAAACCCATTTTAGCGAGCTCAGCGCTGGCAATTGCACCGCGCGAGCCGACATGACAATTAACGAGGATGGTTTTGCGTTTATCCAATTGGCTGGCACGCTCAGAGAAAGCCGGGGAATTGATGTCGAGATTGATGGCTCCGGGAATGTGCCCGCGGAAGAATTCCTCAGGAGTGCGGACGTCGAGGAGAATGGCTTTGCTGGACTTGCGCTGTTTTTCAAATTGCGTGGCTTTGATTTCCTTGAAGCCGCCAGCGAGCCGCGCGGTTGCGGCGGCGGCTTTAGTTTGTTCACCTCGGGCCATTTTCACGGCCGTGGCCAAATCCGCGGCTTTGCCGCGTCCCCAATAGTGAAAGAAGATATAGCGGGGCACTTCGCCGGTCATGTGCTGATGAATGGCGACTACATTGATGCCGGCGCTTCGGACACTCTTGAGGGTGGCCTGGAGTTCTTCTTCGCGGCAGGCGAAATCACCATCGACGACGGCATTGTCGTCCGAACCAGCGAAGGCGGCCCAGGTGTTGAGGCCCATTTCCTTGCCGACAGAGCAGCCACAAGGCATTTGGGCAGCGCGGCCGAAAACAAATTTAGCCATGCCATCTTTGACGTCAGGTTTCGTGCCGAAGATTTGCTGGAGTTTATCCGGCGTGATGCTGCTCGGGGTCGGAAGAGCAGCGGCAAATGAGTCGGAGGGCTGAGGGTTGCGAGTGCGGATTTCTTTAGTTGCAGCCAGAGCCGCTTTGACGCCCTGAGCGAGGGCTTCGACTGTGCCTTCACCGCCGATGTGCATAAAATAGATTTTCGGGTTGTCGTAAAAGAAATGGTTGTGCAGGGCGGTGACGGCCAGGCCGTGGGCGAGGGCGGCGCTCAGAGCGGGATTCACTTCGTCCTGCAGGAGGACCAAGTCACCCATGACCATGGCTTGAGATTTTGTGCCTGGCTTGAAAGCGGCCCAGGAGGTCAGACCCATAAAGGGCGGCATGGACCAGTTGTCCACGCTGACCTTGATGTCGCTGCGGGGCGCGGTGATTTTGAAGACGCCTTCTTCGGCATTCATTTTGCCGGTTAGGCCGGTAATTGTCTCGATAGCTTTGGTATCGAGGCCGGCTGCGGCGAGCAGGAGCGGGGCGCAGGCGAGGAGGAGTGTCAGGATTAGTTTTTTCATAAAGTCAGGAGTGAATTGGGTTGTACGTTTTTATTGTGTACAAATCCGGTAATATCTTTGCATCACGCTCAAGTCCGGCGAGTCCAAAACGGTCTTTAAATTCCCATCTCCTACAAAATTGGTCAGCGTGTGCCATGCTGGCGCGGGCATTAAATCCGCATATTGCACTACGTAAGATAATCCGCTCGCCGAATTAAAAGTAAACGTAAAGTTTGTTCCATTTCTCATGGGCGCTTGCATCGAAAATTCCGCGAAGGTCTTCAAGAGAACATTTGTATTCGAATAAATCGGTGCCAGCAGCAATCCATTACTCAGATGGGCGCCATTCAGTGCCGCAAATTTGTTTGTTCGCGTGGCGCACGTCAGAATCAGGAAACTGTCCCCCAGCGCTGGACTGAATCCGTTCGTCAGAATAATATTCAACATGCCGCCCAGGGTCGCGCCACCGCTCACGTTGAGCTGATCATAATTGGTTCCCGCGCTGGTTCCGCCAATCTCGACCTCCA
Source organism: Verrucomicrobiia bacterium (assembly GCA_036403255.1). Taxonomy (GTDB): domain Bacteria; phylum Verrucomicrobiota; class Verrucomicrobiia; order Limisphaerales; family JAQGOV01; genus JAQGOV01. The sequence continues at coordinate 3,724 of DASWRJ010000459.1, read as the reverse complement.
GAAGCGAGCTGTTCGTCTGTAAAAAATTCCCAATCACTTGCAAGGCCCCGGGCGACTCACCGGGGCGCGTGCCGCCAAACTGTGGAAAGTTTCCTTTCACCGTTCCAACGCCCATCAACACACTATTCGAAAGCCCCAAATAGGAACCGCTGGTGAAATCCATTGTGCCGCTGGCCGCATCAAGCGTCCCAGCATTTGTAAACCACAGGCGCAGGCCGCTGATATTTGTATCGAGCGCCTTTTTGAACAGGCCCGAGTTAAAAAAGGCCATGCCTGAGGGTGCGGTCCAATTCGCGCCATTCACGATAGCGAATGTGCCGGCATTTCCAAATAAAGTGCCCGCGCCACTGTCGAGATTTCCTGCGCCGCTCCAGGTGACCGCCCCTTTATTCGTGATGAATCCCGACCACGATTTTACTCCGGTGTTCGTCAGCAAAGTTTGTGAAAATGGCCCCAACTCAGTGCTGGCAGGCGAAATGGTGGCCCCGGCGTCCCAAATCAATTGCCCCGAAAGACTGAACGCCCCCGGGCCGTTAACGGTCCCGCCGTTTACCTCGAAATTTTGCGCGCCGAGGCTGTTTGAGACAGTCAAGGTCGCGTTCACAATCCGGCTCCAGCCCGCGCCGCTTAAGGTATTGCCGCCCACAAAATAATAAGAGCCGCCGGAAAATTCATTGGTCGCATTGGCGCTCACGTCAAAGGTCCCGCTATTCGTCCCGCCGCCGCTCAATTGGAAAGCGCCCATTTGCACCTGCACCGAGTTGGCGTTGTTGAATTTCACGCTCGAATTCACCAGCGAAACGCCCGACGCCGTTTTTAAATAAGTTCCGGAATTATTTACAATCCCGTTGCCATTGATTGGGGCGCTGTTATGCGCTTCAAACGTGCCATTATGCCGGTTATTAAAAATCCCTCCCGAGCCCGAAAACTGAATCGGCCCGTTGTCTGTCCACATTCCGGTCCCGTCATTGTTCAGCGTCGCGCCGCCATTAATGAAATGTGTGCTATTCGAAGCGACGTTCAATTTTCCGGCGGTGGGAACGGTGACCGCATTAGTGCCCGCAATCGTTCCTCCATACCAATTCAAATTTGTGCGGACTGAAAATGGCCCATTTGCTGCCAGAGTTCCGCCGGAGATGGCCGCATTGCCGCTGGTAGCGCCGGAAGCATTCAAGATATTGAAGGCAGCAGTTCCTCCATCCACGAACGTCAGCCCGTCGAGGTTATACATGCCTGCAATGGTGACAGTGCCAAGGAAAAAACGGAGCACACCGTTGCCATTCACGATCGAGCTGTCATCCAGCACATAATTTGCGTCGAACTCCAGCGTGTCCGTGACCATCAACGTGCCGCTGTTTGTGCCGCCACCCAAAAGTGTAATTCCATTCGGGCCGATTTTCGCCGTGCCCAAATTATTAAAACCCGCCCGAAAAATTCCCTGCCCATTGGCTACGTCGTTCGTCTTGATAAACGTTCCCATCGCGCGGTTCACAAACACTGGTGCGGCTCCCGATCCAAAAACCGTCCTCTCGAAGCTCCCGTTGTGGTGCATTACAAAAGTGCCATCGTTCAGAAACATGGCGCCCAGGTCGCCGCTGAGCGCTCCCGCCTGCCAATCCCACGTTCCCGAGTTCAGCACTGTAGCGCCAGAAATTGATGTGCCGCTGACCGGATTCGGCGGCATGACCGCGTGACCTCCCGCGCCGATCGACAGCGGCGCTTTAATCTGCCCGCCCAGCCAGCGGAAATTATTTGCCACGCTCAGCGAGCCTGGCCCTTGCAATCCTGCGCCGCGCAATTCCAGATTATCCGCCGCGACCGCCGACTGAACGATGAGCGTCACCTCGAAAACAGCCCAACCTGGGCCCGAAAAAGACGCACCCGCATTATTTGTGACTGCGCCCTGGAAACGATTCGTTGTCCCAGCCAGGGCTAAAAAGCCGCTTTCGCTTGTCACATTCCGGTGAACCGCAACTCCCCGCTGCTCGCAATCACCGATTTTGAATTATCAAATGACACGCCGATCACGCCAGCGCTCGTTCCCGCCGCTGTCTGAAAGGTTCCACTATTATTGAGCTGGTTGATCCCGTTGAGCGGAGTCAGTGATTGATTGCCCAGATTAAAAGTGCCTGCGTTATTCAACGTCGCATTGTTAAACAACAAACCAGAAGCAGTCGCGTTGATCGTTCCGTTGTTGACCACAATGCAATTGTTCAGGCTATTCCCATTTCCGCACGCACCTCCCGCATTGCAATTCATCGTCCCGCCATTTCCATCAATCGTGAGCGTCCCGTTTTGCAGAATCCCCCTGTTGAAATTGAAATTCCCGTGGACGATTAGGGCTGCCAGCCCCAGAGGCACGCAGGTCCCCAGTGTCAGGTCCTTCACCTCGCCGGCGGCGTTTGTCGGATAGGTGCCGGCTCCAGGATTGATCGTTACGTTATCGCCAGCTCCGGGATTTCCCTTCGGGTTCCAATTATTTTGATCGAGCCAACTGCCCGAAGCATTGCCTGTCCAGGTATAATCAACACCAAAGGCCGAATGGCTCCCCACTGCCAATAGTGCCCAAAGCAGGCCTGCCAAATGCAGTTTGCTCTTCATGGCTTGGAACCAGCCGGAAAAAATGCGAATCAGAGAAAGAATTGGCTGGTCTGCAAATTTGTGTATCAGTTTTGCTTAACTTCGTCAATGCGCAAAAAACTGAAACTCTTGGCCCAAAAGCAAAAGGAATCCTGAAAACCAAAATGGAGGGAGCCGGTCTTATGGGGGCTGTAGCTGTATGAAGGGAAACTTTCGCGTACGGATCTGCTAAGAGGGCGGGCCGGCAATGGCCTGCCACATGGAGCTCTTCTGGAAGTTAAATATGATCTCCGGCCCCAAACCAGTCAGGGCTGGATGTATGTCAAAGATCGATTTGGTTCGTGGTCAGTCGTTCCGTGTCCGTAGTAAAGACCACATCTGCTGGACTGCGGATTGGTCATCCGCGATACGGCAGATTAACAATCTGCTTCCGACCTGCGGGAATATAGCTCCCGCTCATGTATGCAGGTTTAGCACAGGTGGAGCAAAGTGTCTGGTGAGCCTGGCGTACCTGGTGAAATTGAACATATAGAAAAATTAGGCGATATAGATTACGGGCGAGAAATAGGCGGAGGGAAAAATTTTACAAAAGGCAACGAAGGAAGCAAAGTCAAATGCGCTGTGGCTTTGTGAGATGGCGGCGCGCAGCGGAGTGCGCGCCCTACCGCACCGCTCTTGCGCGGCACGCGCCGAACTGCAACACTGAACGCAGCCATGAAAACCTGCAGCGCTGCTGAATCGATCACACGGCGTGAGTTCGTGCGGAAAAGCTCTGCGCTCGCGGCGACGGCCCTGGCGGGAGGACTTTCTGACACAGCGCAAGCCGCGGATGGCGCTGCGGGGGCGCCGTCCAAGGTTGCTGCACCATTGGCCACGCGCGCATATCCATGTCCCTTGATCACGCCCGCTGACAAATTCAGGGACGTCTCGCGCGGCGAGCCAAAACCTCACACGCTCACAGGTGCCGCGCTTGAGCAGGCCCGGCTTACGCCCGAATCATGGCGGCTGGAAATCACTGCGGATACGACGCCAAATCCCCCGAGCAAAGATGTGGCCGGTATCAGCCATTCGCTGCGCCTCTCCGACGGCACAGCCCTGGATCTGGCGGCGCTCACGGAACTCGGGCGCAAGCACGGCGTAAAAT
>DASWRJ010000458.1:0-8181 GCA_036403255.1 Verrucomicrobiia bacterium | reverse complement strand
ATTGTGGGCTGGAATGCGGTGGAAAAAACCTGGGATTGTCCCTGCCATGGTTCCCGCTTCGATCCGTATGGCAAAGTCCTGAACGGCCCGGCCATCACGGACCTCGCGAAAGCTGAACACCAGCCTGAAGAGGAACCGGCGCTGACTTCTTAAGATTGCAGTTTTTGCCTCGCATTCGCCGACGGAAAAGCTAGATTGCCGGTGTGAAGTGTGGAGCAAGAGAAGCCAATGTATGCCAACTGATTCCATCAAACCTCGCATTATTCAGCCAGTCATGACGCGCTTTAGAAGCTTTCAGGAAGCAGACGCTGCTGACCGGGCCTGGTGGCATTCACTCTCTCCGGTCGAACGAATGCAGCAATTGGAAATGCTCAGGCAGCAAATCTATGGACCCGAAATCACTGAGCGACGACTTTCGCGATTTCCTCAATTCTCTCAACGCCCACGGCGTTGATTTTTCCCCCGATTCCAAAAGGAATTCTGCCATTCTGTTAATTCTCTAATTCTGTTTAAATTAAACCTTTGACAGTTTTTGATTACTGTCCTATTGTCATAGGACAGTAAATAAATCCTGTGCTCCTTCAACTCAATTTTAAGTCCGGCAAGCCGGTTTACCTTCAGGTCGCCGACCAGATTAAGGCCGCCGCCGCCTCGGGCGCGCTCCAACCGGGCGAACCGCTGCCCAGCATTCGTCCGCTGGCGGAGGAGCTGCGCATCAATCGCAACACGGTGGCCAAGGCCTACGCTGAACTTGAGAGCCAGGGCGTGATCGAAACTCGCGCCGGCAAAGGCTGTTTCCTGAGCGAAAACAATTCCCCTTTCCGCAAAGAGGTTCGCCAAAAAATGCTGGCCGAGGAAATAGATGCCGCCATCGTCCAGGCCCATCATTTGCAGGTGAATGACAAAGACTTTCTTGAACTGGTGAAAGAGCGGTTAAAACATTTTGAGCAAAGGAATAAAAATGAAACCTGAAACCCCCGCCATCGAAATCACGAACCTCGTCCGCAAGTATGGCCGCGCGGATGCTGTGAATGGCCTAAGCCTCCGCGTTCAACCCGGCAAATGCTACGGTTTCTTTGGCCGTAACGGCGCGGGCAAAACGACGACCATCAAATGCTTGCTTAACTTGCTCCGGCCCACGTCTGGCAGCGTGCGCGTTTTCGGACTTGATCCGCGCCGCGATGAAGTGGCCGTAAAATCACGGCTGGCTTACGTGCCCGATTCCGTCGCCTTCTATCCCTGGATGACCGTCCGTTCCACGCTCGACTATTTGGCCTCATTCCGCGCGCATTGGAATCGGGGGACGCAGAAGGAATTGCTCGGCCGCTTTCGGCTCGATGAAACCAAGAAGGTGAACACGCTCTCAAAAGGCCAAAAGACACAATTGGCTCTCATCGGAGCGGTCTGCGCCGAGCCGGAGATCCTCGTACTGGATGAGCCGACTTCCGGGCTTGATCCGATTGTCCGGCGCGAGTTCATCGAAACGGTAATTGGCGCGTATCAGGATGCTGGGGAAAGCCGCCGCACGGTCTTTGTCTCCACGCATCTGATCACAGAGTTTGAAGGGTTGATTGACGAATTCACCATTATCGAGAATGGACGCGAAGCGCTGCGGCTCGAAGCGGACGAGGCCCGCGCCAAGTTCCGCAAGATTCGTGCGCGATTTGCAGGTGTGCCTCCGGCAATCGACTTCGTTGCCGCCCGCCATGTGAAATTGCTGGGTCGGGAGGTCGAGATTACGGTCAATGGCAATGCGGACGAAGTTCTCACTCGCATCAAAGCGCTTTCTCCCGAGACGGTCAACATGGAGGGACTTTCACTGGAGGAAGTTTTCGTGGCCACTCTGAAGTAAGAACCAGCTATGAACCCAAGAATCGCCAAAGAATACTGGAGCTTTGCGCCTCTTCTGAAACTGGCCGTCGTTTGCCTGATCCCGATCCTCCTTGGCTGGCGGGAAAAGGAGACGTTTCTCGGGCTTTATTCACTGGCGTGCGTGGTTGCCAGCGCGCTGGTTTTCGGAAATGAATTTCAGTTTGGCACGATGGGTTTGCTCCTGGCGCAGCCGGTTCCACGTGAGCGAGTTTGGAAAGAAAAGATGCTGCCGCTGGCTTGGTTTTTGATTGGGGCGACAGCATTTTTAGCGCTGGGTTATTTAATCTTCGCTCGACAGGTTTTTTCGATGGGTTTCGAGCTGCTCCTTTTTCTGCTGATCCCATTTATGTCCTTTTGCACCACGCCCTGGTGGACGCTCGCTACGCGCAGTACCATTGGCGGAATTGTCGCAAGCATTGGCGCTCCCTTGGTGGTGATGTTGATCTACGATACGCTATGCGAACGCGTTTTCCATTTTCGCAGTGTGCATGTGCAGGGCGGAATTGGCGTCGGCATCCTCTTCGCCTACAGCGCTGCTTGTTATTGGGGTGCGCGCCGGCATTTTCAAAATTTGCAGCTCATTGAAGGACGCTCGCCGGAACTTACGGTGCATCCGTTTTTCGACCGGGTGCCATTCTTGCAAAGAATTGCGGGTTTATTCCAAGGACCGTTCTCTACACTACTAAAAAAGGAGCTGCGTCTCCAGCAACTGACTTTTATTGCGGCCGGCCTTTTTTTCCTCGCTGGGCTGGGCTTTTCCATTCTGGATTATTCTCATAGAGGGGGGCCCAATGCTAACAATTGGGGGGAGATACTGATGATGGTGGATTTTTTCATGGCTATCGTCCTTATTCCCCTGATGGCCGGAACGCTCTGCATTTGCGAAGAACGGGCGTGGGGTGTGGCGGATACGCAACTGACGCAACCGCCCTCCGCGCGCAAGCAATGGCTGGCCAAAATGTTGGTGGCGTATCCAACTAGTTTAGCGTTGGGCTACGTTCTGCCCGCGGCCGCCGCGCTCTTTATAAACTGGATACACCACCGAAGGGAATTCGCGGCCGATTTCGCAGGCATGCCTTGGCAAATTCCTATTTTTTACGCGGTGATCCACTTGCTCTTCCTCTCGATCTCCATCTTCTCCGCATCGCTTTCCTCCAACACCGTTAAAGCCATGGTGCTTGCGATAACTTGCTTAAGCGGCCTTATTAGCTGGATCTTTTTTGTTATTCAAACTGCCTTTCGCTATTTCCAGTATCATCCTTCCCTCGCAATGTTAAATCGGAGTTTTGAGCGATATTGGGATCTGTCCCAGACGTTTGTGGCCCTTCTTTTTTTGGCTTCGGCGGCCGTTTTTATTCGGCTGCTCCAGGGATTTGCCTTCTCAAATTTTCGCTCTCGAGGGCCACAGCTTCGCCGCGCGATTGTTCAGTGCGCCATCCTCGCCGTCACGAGTGCAATTTTGACCCTGGCCGTGCTCTGCGCGCTAATCTGGGTGAGCTATTATTAACCTTAAACCGGCCGTCTGGATGCAAGATTATTTCAAACCTTCTCCGGCACATTGGCCTTTAATTCCTCCAACCATACTGTCGCTTCCGAATCACTCGGCGCGCGCCAATCGCCGCGCGGCGAAAGGGAACCGCCGGAGCCGACCTTGGGCCCATTCGGTATGGCAGAACGCTTGAATTGGCTCAATTTGAAAAAGCGCAGCAAAAAAACCTCCAGCCATTTCTTGATCGCTGCCAGATCGTATTCATTGCGTTTGGTCGCGGGCAGGAGATCCGGCCATGAGCCGCGCTTCTTATCTCCCCAGGCGTGGTAGGACAAAAAAGCCACTTTGCTCGGGCGCATGCCATAACGCGAGATGTAATAAAGATTGAAGTCCTGCAATTCGTACGGCCCCACTTTTTCGGCCGTGCTTTGCGCTGGCTTGCTGGCGTCGCCTTCACTGTGCGGAACGAGCTCCGGCGAAATTTCTGTTTCGAGAATCGATTCCAAAACCGCGCCGGTGGCTTTATCGAATTGGCCGGAATGAGCGACCCAACGAATCAAATGCTGAATCAGAGTCTTCGGCACTGACACATTCACATTGTAGTGCGACATGTGGTCGCCGACGCCATAGGTCATCCAGCCGAGCGCCAGTTCGCTCAGATCACCGGTGCCGAGAACCATGGCATTGTTCAGATTGGCCAGGCGAAATAAGTGCGAGGTCCGTTCGCCCGCTTGCACGTTCTCGAAAGTAATGTCATAGACCGCTTTGCCCTGCGCGAATGGATGTCCAATGTCCTTGAACATTTGCAGGCAGGCAGGCTTGATGTCGATCTCGTTTGCAGTCACGCCCAGTGCTGCCATGAGCTGGCGCGAGTTTTGGAGAGTCAAATCACTCGTGGCAAAGCCGGGCATTGTATAAGCGAGAATATTTTTTCGCGGAACACCAATGCGATCCATCGTCTTGGCGGCCACGATCAGCGCCTGCGTGGAGTCCAACCCGCCGGATACGCCAATCACAACTCGATTCAATCCGCTGCTGGCAAAGCGCTTCATCAACCCGTGCACCTGGATATTGTAAGCTTCGTAGCAGCGTTGGTCGCGATGGCGCGGGTCCGCCGGCACATACGGAAAGCGTTGCACGTCGCGCTCCAGCGGGACGCTGCCATGTGGCGCCTGAAATTCAAATTGCACTCGGCGAATTGCGCGCACACGATCACGGCAATCAGCCACTGAATCATTAAAGCTCGTGGTCCGCATCCGATCCTGGAGCAATCGTTCCAAGTCTATGTCACCAGTAATGATTTGCTCTTCGTTGGCAAACCGCTCCGACTCGGCAAGTTTTTCGTTGTTCTCGTAAATCAAAGCATGCCCGTCCCAGGCTAAATCAGTAGTCGATTCACCCGGGCCAGCCGCAGAATACAAATAAGCCGCGATGCACTTGCCCGATTGCCCGGCGCAAAGGTCGCGCCGATATTCAGCTTTGCCGATGGTAATGTTGCTGGCGGATAGGTTCGCCAGGACGGTCGCTCCGGCGAGCGCAGCGTAAGTGCTTGGAGGGATAGGGGTCCAAACGTCCTCACAAATTTCGACGTGCAGATTAAATCCTTCCACGTTGCCGGCCTGGAAGATCAAGTCATTGCCAAAAGGGACTGTCTCGCCTAAGAAATTCACTTCGCGCTGCACCGCATCGCGCCCGGATGTAAATTGACGCTTCTCGTAAAATTCGCGGTAGTTCGGCAAAAAACTTTTTGGGGCCAAGCCCAGCACGCGACCGCGATAAATAACCATGCCGCAATTAAAGAGCTTGCCATCAAAATGGAGCGGCGCGCCAATTAGGAGCACCGGTGTCAGCGCTTCGCTGGCTTTGACGATTTTGCTGACGGCCTCGCGGGTGGCGTTCAGCAGTGCGTCCTGGTGAAACAGATCTTCATTGGAGTAAGCGGAGATGCCCAGCTCGGGAAACAAGGCCACAGCCGCATGCAGGGCGGAAGCTCGCCTGGCCAGCTCGAGCGTGCGTTCGGCATTGTATTCAGGATCCGCGACCCGCAAGGCGGGAACGCAGACGGCGGCCCGGATGAAGCCGTGCGAATAAATGGAGTCGAATCGCCGCATGTTTCTGAATTAGCCGCTTTAAGCAGCTATAGCAACCAATATACAACAGAATTATCGGAAAAACCCCGTGCTTTCTTAGCCTAGATATTTTTTTGCTACTTCCGCAAAAGCTTTTATCTCCTTCTCTTCCCAATCTTTGCCCTGGCCCAACTCGTTAGACATAATGCTCGCCACTCTTGGCGCGCATTCCATGGCCGCTCGGGCATCCAAAAATAACGCGCGCGTCCGTCTAGCCAAAATATCCTCGAGGTGCACGGCCATGCCGTTTCGTATTTCCCAAACGATTTCCAAAGCGCGATAGGGCAGGGCAGGGTGAATTTGCTCCAAAAGACCCGGCTTGCCGTCGGCTAATTCGAGCATCGGTTGCGCGTCACTTCCGTAAGGCCGAAGGCCATCTTCCCGCGCAGGAGCGTTCGAGGCGGTCCAGCCATGCAAATGTAAACTATCAGTCACGCACGCTCGTTCGGGCACTGCGCCCATTTTGACCAACCTATCCACCGCATCTTCGGCCATCTTACGATAAGTCGTCCATTTCCCGCCGGTAATCGTCAGCAGCCCGGATGGAGAAACGCTGATCGAATGATCCCTCGGGATGAGTGCGCTCTTGGCACCGTGAGCGCTCCGCACGAGCGGCCGCAGCCCGGCGAATTGGCTGAGAATATCTTCGCGCCTGGGCGCCTGCGTTAGATATGCGCCGACCTGCTCAAGCAGGAAATTAATTTCCTCTACCGCCGGTGCTGGCTCCAACCCTACCTCATTAACAGCCGTATCGGTCGTTCCCACCAGCACCCGGCCATGCCAGGGAATAGCAAACAGCACCCGCTTATCTGTTGTTTTAGGAATCATCAAAGCGGTGCGCCCGCTTAAAAACTTTTTATCTAAAACAATATGCGCGCCTCGGCTGGGGCTCATCGTCACCGGAGTGATTGCTTCATCCAGTTGACATACCCGATCCGCGAAAATGCCCGTGGCGTTCACTACGGCGCGCGCGCGCACTTCATACTCATTACCACTCTCGGCATCGCGTCCGACCACTCCGCAAATCCGTCCCGCGTTCTTGAGCAGCCGCACCACGGGAAAATAATTCACCACCGTGGCACCTAAATCGACCGCGGTTCGCGCCAGACAGAGCGCCAGCGCCGCATCATCGAATTGCCCATCCCAATAGAGTACTCCAGCGCGCAAACCGTCCTGTCGTAATTCGGGCAACTCAGCGGTGGCTTCCAGCGCGGTCAGGTGCTTCGCTCCTTGAATTGCCAGCCGCCCGGCCAAGGCATCATACATTTTTAACCCTAGTCCGTAGAAAGCAGACTCTCCTGTTCGATAACATGGGATCAGAAACGGCAATGGCGACACCAGATGTGGCGCATTGCGCAAGAGCAAGCCGCGTTCGCGCAACGATTCGCGGACGAGCCGCAGATTGCCCTGCTTCAAATAGCGCAACCCGCCATGAATCAACTTTGTGCTGCGGCTTGATGTGCCTTTGGCAAAATCATGCTGCTCCAGAAGTGCGGTCCGAAAGCCGCGTGAAGCTGCATCCACCGCAATGCCAAGCCCGGTAGCGCCGCCTCCGATGACGAGCACGTCCCATGGGCGAGCGCTTTCGCTGAGCAGCGCCAGCATGACATTTCGGTTCATGAACGCTTTGCCGCTCGCAGCCCTATTTCGTCCCGGTCTCTTCCCATTGGCTGGCGCGCTCCACTGCTTTGCGCCAAATCTTCAGTTTCTGAGCGCGCTCAGCCGCGCCCATGGCCGGCTCAAACCGCCTCTCTACGTTCCATTGTTTGCTGATCTCCTCCCGATTTTTCCAATAGCCCACGGCGAGGCCGGCCAGATAGGCTGCGCCCAAAGCTGTCGTTTCCGAAACTCCAGGGCGCACCACCCGCACGCCGAGAAGGTCCGATTGAAATTGCATCAGCAGATTGTTCACACATGCACCGCCGTCCACGCGCAATTCGCGCAGTTTCAACGCCGAATCTTTTTCCATGGCGAGCAATACTTCGGCGGTTTGGAATGCCATGCTGTCGAGGGTTGCGCGAGCAACATGCGCTGCTTTGCTTCCTCGGGTCAGTCCGAGGATTGCTCCGCGCGCATAAGGGTCCCAATGCGGCGCGCCCAGTCCCGTAAATGCCGGCACCACATAGACGCCTCCGCTGTCTGGAACTTGCGCGGCCAGCGCTTCAATTTCGCCCGAGGTTTTGATTAGGCCGAGGCCATCGCGCAACCATTGCACCGCCGCGCCGGCAATGAACACGCTGCCTTCGAGCGCATATTCCGTTTTGCCGCCAATCCTCCAGGCTACAGTAGTGAGCAATTTGTTCCTGGATGCAATGGGCTTCGCGCCGGTGTTCATCAGCATGAAGCAACCGGTGCCATAAGTGTTTTTCACCATGCCCGATTCAAAACAAGCTTGCCCGAACAGGGCGGCTTGCTGGTCGCCCGCCATCCCCGCGATGGGCACGCCGGCTAACTCATTCTCCGCCTCGCCATAAACTTCACTGCAATCGCGCACTTCGGGTAAAACACTCTTTGGCACATTAAAGAGCCCCAGCAACTCATCGTCCCAATTGCCAGAATGAATGTTGAACAGCATCGTGCGCGAGGCGTTGCTCGCATCGGTCACATGCTTTTTTCCCGAGGTCAATTTCCACACGAGCCAGGAATCAATCGTGCCGAAAGCCAACTCGCCGGCCTCAGCCATTTTGCGCG
>DASWRJ010000457.1:0-2614 GCA_036403255.1 Verrucomicrobiia bacterium | reverse complement strand
AACGCCGCGAACAAGAAAGGAAAATAATTTATGGCCGAACCTGTCATTTATCAGAAACGTCCGATCGTCCAAAAAGTTGAGCCAGGCACGTACTGGTGGTGCGCTTGCGGACGCTCGAAAAGCCAGCCGTTTTGCGACGGCTCGCACGAAGGCACCGGGATCAGCCCGAAGGAGGTCGAGATCAAAGAAGCGGGAACCGTCGCCTGGTGTGCCTGCAAACATTCCAAGGCAATGCCTTTCTGCGACGGCAGTCACAGCGAGCTTCCGTAAGCCAATTAAGGCCGAGTATATTTATGGAGAGGGTGTAAACCTTTCGCAATTGCAAGGTTGCGCCTTGGGATAGGTCATGTTCGGCGCTGCGTTGTCCTGAGAGGAAGTCGCCGCTGGTGCAACTTCTGCTGAAAACATTCCTCTTTCTTTACTGACGGCTCGGGATAAAATGCCGCATCACCTTATGTCACGCTATACACGCCGCCAATTCACCAAACTGTCACTCGCCGCGCTGCCGGCCTCCGGGCTTGTCTACGCCCTGCACCAACTCAACGCCGCCGAGACCGCTTCCTTCGCCCGGCCCAATTCGAAATTTGCGGGCGTGCAGGTCGGGCTCAATGTCCCTTACAGCTTCGGCAACGCGAAAATGAGCGGCGATGAGATCCTCCAGAATTGCGTTCATCTCGGTCTGAGCGCCGTGGAATTGCGCACACAGCCCGTGGAAGCTTTTCTGGGCGCGCCGACGGAGGCTGCGGAGTTGCCCGAATGGCGCAAGGCGGTTTCGACGGACAAAGTGAAGCAGTTTCGAACGAAATACGAATCATCCGGTGTGCGAATCGAAGTTGTGAAGGTGGATGGGATTTTCAAGATGAGCGAGGCGGAGTTGAATTACGTTTTCGCATTGGCCAAAGCGCTGGGCGGGCGGGCCATCTCGACGGAGATTTCGAAGAGTGAAAAGGATTTAAAACGGCTGGGAGAATTTGCCGACAAGCATCAACTGATGGTGGGTTACCATGGCCATGATGCAACCAAACCCGAGCATTGGGAAAAGGCATTTTCGCTTGCGAAATTCAACGGCGCGAATGTCGATCTCGGCCATTTCGTGGCGGGCAATGACACATCGCCAATCCCTTTTATCAAGGAACATCACGACCGCATCACGCACGTGCATGTGAAGGACCGCAAGATGCATAAAGGTCCGAATACCCCGTTGGGCGAAGGGGATACTCCGGTGGCCGAAGTCTTGCGCCTGATCCGGGACAATAAGTGGAATATTCAAGCCACGATTGAGTTTGAATATAAAGTGCCGGCGGGATCATCGCGCATGGCCGAGATTGCGCGTTGCATTAAATTTTGCAGGGACGCGCTGGTTTAAAGCGCAGCAGTTTATTCCTCAGCCGTGCAGTCGTATCAGGAATGAAAATTCGTCCATTTGGCGATAAGAAGCTAGCGCCAGCTCTACTAATCTGTTTTGGCCTCTTTAGCGGCAGCCAACTTTTATATTGCGCCACCGAACAGGGTAAGGAACCTGCAATTTTGAAATGTGCCGCAGTGCAGATGCGGTCCACTCGTGACCTGGCCGCCAACTCGCGGCGCATTGCAAAATCGATCCAGGACACTGCCGCAAAGGGCGCGCGTGTAGTTGTCTTCCCGGAGTGCGCGCTCACTGGCTACTTCGAGGATACCATTACCAACCTCTCGACCATGGAGATTACGAACGCGGCAAGCCAGGTCTATGCTGCGTGCAGAAACGCGCACGTTTACGCGATTGTGGGCAGCGCGTGGCGTGAAGGAGATGCATTTTACGATTCGGCTTTGATCATTGATCCGGCTGGCAGACTGATCGAGCGGTACGATAAAATGCAATTGGCTGAGAAATGGCCACGGGCCGGAGACAAACTGTTTGTCTTCCAGATCGATGGGGTCCCCTGCTCCGTCATGATCTGCCACGACGAGCGCTATCCGGAGTTGGTTCGGCTGCCGGTACTGGCAGGGGCGAAATTGATTTTTTACGTATCACATGAATCTGGTTTGGACGAGCAGAGCAAAATTGGTCCCTACCGGGCCCAGATTCAGGCGCGCGCAGTCGAGAATAACGTTTTTATCATTCAGGCAAATGCTCCCGCGAATCCGGACAAAACGGGTTCGCATGGGCAAAGCCGAATTATCGCGCCCGATGGAAACGTGCTGCAGGAGAGTTCAATTTCCGAGGAAGACATTTTGATTGGGACTTTGGACCTGAAGCGGGCAACGCGCAGCAATGCCTTGAACAGCCTAAAGCGGGGGCCACTCGCCGCCTGGTGGGCAGAAGGGCTAAAGCATGTGAAGCGAGTCGAGTAGCACCGCTTCGGCGCAGCTATGGGAGCGGGGCGATTTTATAGATATGAGCGTCCCAGACCTCGAAGTCATCCCGCAAAACCCCTTTATCCAGCTTTAGCGAGCGATTTTCCCCGAGCACTTGCACGGAATATGTTTCCGGAATTCCTGCCAGCTTGAACTCTGCGGTTGTTTTCCCTGCACGCATCGCGACAGAAAAAAGATAAGTCGCCCCATTATGCCGCTTGAGCATCGTGGCGATAGGGACTTCCGAGTTACTGGATTCCACTCGCGCTTTTTCTTTCAG
>DASWRJ010000456.1:0-7555 GCA_036403255.1 Verrucomicrobiia bacterium | reverse complement strand
TTTTGAGGGGGATACTGGATAGGTTTATGAGCAGGGATTAAAAGTAGGATTAGGATTAGGAACCGAGGATTAAGAGTAAGATTAAGATTAAGAGTAAGATTAAGGAAGGGGAGGAAAAGAGGGCAAAAATCGGCCATTTTGGCCCTCTTTTGAGAGGCTATCCGGACAAGTACGGAATCGGCCCCTTTTTGGACGTAATCGTGAGGGACAAAAACCGTTATGAGTTGCACCAATACGACCAGGAGGCGTTTTGAGTCAGGCTGGCATCAGGCTGGTCGCGTCTGGCAGGACTGATGGTGCTGGGTCTTTGGCGATCTGCTCGTTCAACGATTTAGGGCCGCTATTGTTGAGATGGGTACGAGCGATGACGTAACGCTGGACAACTTGCTGCGCAAAGCAGGCGAATTCTTCGAGATTCCGGGGAGGGCTGGTGCAGTGGGCGGTTTTGCCGCAGGAGGGCGGGGTGAAGCAAAGGGTAATGGTAGTGTCGAATTCTTCCAAGGCCCGCATTTGGCGATCGAACCACTCGATGGCATTGGGCCGATACCAATCCGCCCAGCTAATGCCGGTGCGGAGTTTGCGCGCACGCAGTTTGCGAAGCCAATCGACCGCGAAATCCAGGCGGTGGTCTTCGAAATGGAACCATTGGCAGATGCCCATTTCTGGATTGAAATGGTCCAGTGCGGGTTTAGGCGAGCCATCGGCGCGGATTAGGCCCATATAAAAGTGACGATAATAGGCGCTGCCTTCGCTTTCCTTGTGGCGGGTAGTGGCTTCCCATTGGGGCGGGAGATCAAGGAGGCTATACCAGAAAATACGAGAGGCCTGGCCGAGGAGCAATTCGGCGGTGCGCTGAATGCCAAAGACCTGGACTTCATCCGCGCCAAAGGTGGAGACGCCGACTTCGGTCACCCAGATGGGAAGTTCTGTGACATTGCGGATTTCCTGGAGCTTCTTCGGCCAATCATTGATTTGCCAGTGGTTCCAATCGAGCGGGAAACCGTGAACAGCGACGGCATCGAGGTGAGCCAGGAGGCCATTACGATCCAGAAGCTGGATGAAAGTAGCATCAATCGGCGAGATGCCGCCCAGGACCAGCGGCATCGACGGAGAGAGCTTCCGAATGGCCATTGCCGCCATTTGCGTCATGGCGGAGAACTCCTTCCATTGCGGGTCCTGATGAAAGTCCCAATGGGACAGATTGTTGGGTTCGTTCCAGAGTTTGATGGCTTCGATCATCGGTTTTCCTTGGGTCTTCGTTACGGATGAAAGCTTCGGTCAGATTGCGGGCTTCGTGATCAGTGAACTGCTGGGGCGGAGATTTCATGAAATAACTGGCCGGCCCGATGAGAGGGCCAGAGATGCCGCGGTCGAGGGCGAGCTTGGCGCAGCGGACGGCGTCGATGACGACGCCGGCTGAATTCGGAGAGTCCCAGACTTCGAGCTTGAGTTCACAATTGAGGGGAACGTTGCCGAAGGTGGTACCTTCCATGCGGATGTAACAGAACTTGCGATCGGTGAGCCATGGTATGTAATCGCTGGGACCGACATGGGCCAGATCGGACGGGAGTGGAATTTCCAATTGGCTGGTGACGGCGTTGGTCTTGGAAATTTTTTTGGACTCGAGGCGTTCGCGTTCGAGCATGTTCATGAAATCGGTGTTGCCGCCGAAATTGAGCTGGTAAGTGCGGTCGAGGCGCACGCCACGTTCGCGGAAAAGATTGGCGAGCACACGATGGGTGATGGTCGCGCCGACCTGGGATTTGATGTCATCACCAATGATGGGCAGACCGCGTTCTTTGAAACGATTCTGCCAGTAGGGTTGCGAGGCGATGAAGACCGGGATGCAGTTGACGAATCCGCAGCCTGCATCAAGGACTTGTTCGACGTACCATTTGGTGGCGGTTTCGGAACCGACCGGGAGATACGAGACAACCACGTCTGTGTGCGTTTCTTTGAGGATGCCGACGATATCGTCGGTGGGGCCCGGCGCTTTCTTAATGACCTGAGTAAGATATTTGCCAAGGCCATCGTGGGTCATGCCGCGGAAGACGCGAACGCCGAGGCGGGGGACCTGTGCGAATTGAATCGTGTTATTCGGCTCGGCGAGAATGGCCTCGCTCAAATCTTTTCCGACTTTGGTTTCATTGACGTCGAACGCCGCTGTGAACTCGATATCGCGGACATGGTAGCCGCCGAGATTGACGTGCATGAGGCCAGGGACAGTTTCATCCTCTTTGGCGTTTTTATAAAACTCAACACCCTGGACGAGAGACGAAGCGCAATTGCCGACGCCGACAATTGCGACGCGAACTTTTTTTGAGCCATTGCGCCGAGGCTGGCGCGGGTTGAAGGAAGCATCGTTCACCATAGGGCCGAAGGATAATCCGCGGCATGGGTTTGGAAAGTGGGGTATTCACTGGAGAAAAATTTTTGGATCGCGCAAGAGCACGCGCAGGCACGGAAAGATAAAGAAATGCACATTTCTACAGGCAATGCCCCAGTTGTTGAAAAAAGAAAAATCGATAAGGTCAACTGCTGTTTGGCACGCCATGCAGTTCAAAGTAAAAAGCAAATGAGGAAAAAAATTCTAATAACAGGCGGGGCCGGCTTTATCGGATCACACCTGTCGGATGAACTACTCATGCAGGGCCATGAAGTGCGAGTATTGGACAATTTATCCGAGCAGGTACACGGGACCGATTGCGAACGGCCAATTTATTTGGATTCGGAAGTGGAATTGATACCGGGCGACGTGCGCAGCGCGGATGATGTGAAAAAGGCGCTTCGCGGAATGGATGTTGTTTATCACCTGGCGGCCCGAGTGGGGGTCGGCCAAAGCATGTATGCGGTGGCGGATTACACCTCGGTGAATAACGAGGGGACAGCGGTATTGTTGCAGGCGCTGATCGATAAGCCAGTGGAGCGTTTGATCGTGGCCTCGAGCATGAGTTTGTACGGGGAGGGACTTTACGAAGCGGAAGATGGAACGCTGGTGGCTGGGGCGATGCGTTCGCTCGGGCAACTGAAGAAACACGATTGGGAGTTGCGGCATGTGAATGGAACCGTGCTGAAACCTCTTCCGACTCCTGAGAGCAAGGCACCGGCTTTGGCGTCGGTATATGCGCTTTCAAAATACGACCAGGAGCAACTTTGCCTGATTGTAGGGCAGGCCTACAACATCCCGGCGGTAGCGTTACGATTTTTTAATGTGTACGGCCCGCGCCAGGCGCTCTCAAATCCGTACACGGGAGTGATGGCCATATTTGCGTCGCGACTGTTGAATGGAAAAGCGCCGCTGATTTTTGAGGATGGATTGCAGCAGCGCGATTTTGTGAGCGTATATGACGTGGCGCGGGCGTGCCGGCTAGCGCTGGAGGCGCCAAAGGCGCCCGGACGCGTTTTCAATGTTGGCAGTGGAGAACATTACACAATCAAAGATTTAGCGCAGCGCATTTGCGAGGCGATGGGGAAGGAATACATCGAGGCGGAAGTGACTGGGAAATACCGGATGGGGGACATCCGACATTGTTTTGCGGACATTTCACTCGCTCGTGGAGTCCTGGGCTACGAGCCGCAAGTAAGCATCAACGAAGGGTTGGAAGAATTGGTGCTTTGGCTGGAGGGCCAGGCGGCAGAAGACAAAGTCGAGCAGGCGAGTGCGGAATTGGCCGCGCGAGGATTGACTGTATGAGGAGGCAACAATTGAAATCGGGGCATCGAGAGAACGGTTCGCATAATGGGCGGCCGCATGGGAGCACTATTTGGCTTCCGGGGCGCGGCAACGGCGGGAAACAGCGGCCGGTGCTCATTACCGGCGGGGCCGGTTTTATAGGAACAAATTTAGCGCATCGGCTGCTTTCATCAGGACAGCCGGTACTCTTGTACGACAATTTGTCGCGCGCCGGGGTGGAGCAAAACCTTGCCTGGCTGCGCCGCACGCACGGCAATCTGGTGCAGGTGGAAGTAGCGGATATGCGGGACCCGAAGACCCTAATGGGGGCCGTAAAGCGGGCGGCGCGTGTCTTTCATCTGGCAGCGCAGGTGGCGGTGACAACGAGCCTGGTGGATCCAATCCACGACTTTGAAATAAACGCGCGCGGAACACTGAATTTATTGGAGGCAATCCGGGCGCAGGACAATCCACCGCCGCTGCTCTTTACGAGCACGAACAAAGTGTATGGTGAATTGAGGGACGTGAAATTGAAAGTGCGCGAGGGGCGTTATGAGCCGGAGGATTTTCATCTAAGAGCGCATGGTTTCGGCGAGCAACGGGCCTTGAATTTTCATAGTCCGTACGGCTGCTCGAAGGGAGCGGCGTGCCAGTATGTTTTGGATTACGCGCGGACATTTGGAATACCGGCAGTGGTATTTCGGATGAGCTGCATATACGGGCTGCATCAATTTGGAAATGAAGATCAGGGCTGGGTGGCTCACTTTTTGATTCGAGCACTGGAAGAGCAACCGATCACGATTTATGGGGATGGCCGGCAGGTGCGTGATATACTTTTCGTGGAGGATCTGGTGAACGCATTCCTGGTGGCAATGGATAATATCAAAAGCATTTCCGGCAACGCCTTTAACATGGGCGGCGGGCCGTCCAACACGATTAGCTTGCTGGAATTGGTCGAATGGATTGCGGAAATGCGCGGAGAACGCCCGAAGATACGTTTTGATGAATGGCGTTCAGCCGACCAAAAATATTATGTATCTGATTTTCGCAAGTTTGCATCAGCCACAAGCTGGCGACCGCGCATCAAAGCGCGGGAAGGGGTGCAAATCCTTTACCAATGGCTGAGTGAGAACCGGGTGGCTGAGCCGAGCCGAATTGTGCCTGTGACACATCTGGTGCGGAAAGGACACGGCCATGGAAATGGGACGGCGCACAAGCCGGGTCGAAATGGGGACGCTCTGGCGGAGGAGAATGGAAACGGAACCAAAAGGCTGGAAACCAAACTAGCCAAGGCCGTTTGAGCGACTCGGAAACAAACAACTGACACAAGTGGAAATCCTCGATTCAACACTTGAGGAGGCGGCGCGCTGCACGCCTGGAAATTCCTCGACCATGCAAGCGGCTGTGTTAGCCGGGCCGCGACGGATCAGGCTGCAGGAAACTAATATTCCCCAACCAGCAGCGCGCCAGGTGCGCGTCCGGATAGAAGGCTGCGGGATCTGCGGATCGAATCTGGCACCCTGGGAAGGCAGACCATGGTTTGAATATCCATTTGCCCCCGGTGGGCCAGGCCATGAAGGGTGGGGAATCGTCGATGAGATTGGGCCTGAAGTGACCAAAGTCTCGACTGGACAGCGGGTGGCGTTGTTGTCCTACCAGGCGTTTGCCGAATACGACGTTGCCGAGGAAGATTGCATCGTGCCTTTGCCGGAGGAACTCGAGGGGCAGCCGTTTCCGGGAGAGGCGCTGGGCTGTGCGTACAATGTATTTCGCCGAAGCGATATTCAAGCGGGACAACAGGTGGCGGTTGTGGGGGTCGGATTTTTAGGAGCGATTTTGGTGGCTTTGGCGGCAAAATCCGGAGCACGAGTCATTGCGATCTCACGGCGGAAATGTCCGCTTGAAATCGCAAAGCAGTTCGGGGCGCAGTCGGTCATAGCGTGGGATACGCCATCAGAGGTAGGGCGACGAGTTATGGAACGGACAGGGGGACGCGGGTGCGAGCGAGTCATAGAAGCGGCTGGCGCTCAGGCGACATTGGATTTAAGCACCGAAATTTGCGCTGAACGGGGCCGGCTAATAATCGCGGGATATCATCAAGATGGGTTGCGGCAAGTAAAGATGCAGCTTTGGAATTGGCGCGGGTTGGATGTGATTAACGCGCACGAACGGGACCCTCGCGTTTACGTGGAAGGCATGCGGTTGGCAGCTCAAGCGGTGGCGCGGGGGGAGTTTGATCCGAGCCCACTATATACACATCGGTTTGGACTGGCGGAGATTGGAAACGGTTTCGCTGCATTGGAAGCGCGGCCAAGCGGTTTTATAAAAGGGATCATAACAATATGAACGCGGCTGTTCTGGAGAAGGAAACTTCAGGCGAAAAGGCAAGGAAGCGATTGCCGCGGCTGGGATTTCTTGGAGTTGGGTGGATTGGCCGCAAGCGCCTCGAGGCCATAACTCAAACGGGCATGGCAGCGGTGGCAGCCATTGCTGATCCGGCGCCTGCTTTGTTAGTAGAAGCGGCGAAGAGCGCACCGGGCGCGGCATGCCTGGCTTCGATGGAGGAGTTGCTCGAAGAGGATTTAGACGGCGTAGTCATTGCGACGCCAAGTGCGTTGCACGCGCAGCAGGCGGAACGCGCGATTCGGCAGGGCTTGCCCGTGTTTTGCCAAAAGCCACTAGGCCGGAACACAGCCGAAAACCGGCGCGTGATTGAGGCCGCGCGCGAAATGGATGTGCTGCTGGGGGTCGATTTATCCTATCGATTCATTAACGAGGTGCGGACGGTGGTGGATTTGGCGCGAAGCGGGGAATTGGGCAAAGTGTACGCCGCGGAATTTATATTTCACAATGCCTACGGCCCGGATAAGGCGTGGTTTTATGACCCGAAACTTTCCGGTGGCGGATGCGTGATCGATTTAGGGATTCATCTGGTAGATCTGGCGCTTTGGACACTGAATTTCCCGAGAGTGCAAGGGAGCACCAGCAGGTTATTTGCGCAAGGAGAGCCTTTGGCGGAGCGCGAGCGCCAAGTGGAAGATTTTGCGGTGGCGCGACTGGATCTCGAGACCGGCGCAGTGGTCGAAGTGGCATGCTCCTGGAAAGTCCACTCGGGCTGCGACGCGATAATTTCCGGAACATTTTACGGAACAGAGGGAGGCGCACAGTTTCGAAACGTAAATGGTTCATTCGTGGACTTCACAGCGGAACGCTTTTACGGCACCAGACGCGAAACGAGTTCTTCCTGCCAGGGTGGCTGGGGCGGATTGGCAGCGGTGGACTGGGCCCTGCGCCTGGGCCGGAGCAGCAAATACAATCCAGAGATCGAGAGTTTAATAGCCGTCTCAGAAACTCTCGATGCGATTTATACAAGCGGAGCAGCAAATAAGAAGTGACTGAATTCTGAATACGCATGCTGGCACATGATTCAACAACGTTATTGGAGAATGCGCCGAAACGGGTGTTGATGACGGCAGATACAGTAGGTGGTGTTTGGACTTACGCGATGCAACTGGCGCGGGCACTGCGCATCTATGATGTGCAAATCATTTTAGCCACAATGGGCGCTCCCCTCAATGCAGACCAGCGGCAGGAAGCGGAGACGCTGGACAATCTCCAAATCTGCCAAAGCAATTATAAATTGGAATGGATGCCCGAGCCGTGGCGCGATGTCTCGATGGCGGGGCAATGGTTGCTAAGCCTGGAAGAGCGGTTTGAGCCGGATGTCATACACCTGAATGGCTACTCGCACGGGAACCTCGCGTGGTCCGCGCCGGTTTTGATGGCTGGCCATTCGTGCGTGCTGTCGTGGTGGTCGGCGGTAAAAAAGGAGGAAGCTCCCGAGTGCTGGAACACCTATCGAGAAAATGTGGGCCATGGATT
>DASWRJ010000455.1:0-2541 GCA_036403255.1 Verrucomicrobiia bacterium | reverse complement strand
GCCTCCGGGCGGCAGCACAACGTTCACGATCACATTCAGCCCCACCGCTGCCGATAGCCGCACGACCGACCTGCTCATCCGCAACAACAGTGTTAATGCATGTGGCGAGGTTACGGATGATCAATGGTTCATCATCACCCTGACTGGCACCGGCATGGATTGATGGCTCGGAGTTCGACATGGCCGCGCTGGGCTAAAGTTTAGAGGCTTGACCGGTTGTGGAGAAGATCTTCACTCTGGCACGCATTGAATGCAGTAATCCGCTACTCTTGGATTCCTTTGCTGGCCCTCGCATTGAAGAGGGATTCTTCGTTAGGAGCTTCCGCGCAGCCAGGCAGTCTGGATGCCTACCGGAAACATGCGCTGACGCATGAAGGGGACGTGGCGCGAGGCAGGATGCTTTTTAATGATGAGCAGAGGCTGGGTTGCTCGAAATGCCATTCGGTCGATGGCCATGCCACCAAGGCAGGGCCGGATTTGTATGCGGCGGGGGATGCTTTTGGCCGATGGGACCTGGTTGAAGCGGTGCTGACGCCATCGGCCAGGATTGCGCCGGGCTATGGCACGACGATCGTGAAAACCAAATCGGGTGAGATTTACCAGGGCGTTCTAAAACAGGCCACTGACGCAGCGGTGGAATTAATGGGTGCGGACGGCAAGCTGACCCGGATTGCGGTGACCGATATTGCGGAGAAAACCGGCAGCCCGATTTCGCTTATGCCTGAAGGGTTGCACGCCGGGCTGTCAGTGGTTGAGTTCACCGATTTGATTGAGTATTTGACGACGCTGAAGCAACCGGAGAGCACACTGACATCAAACCAGGGGATGCCAAGTGTGATCCCACAGTTGGCGAACCCCGTACACGCGCGGCCCTTCTTCACGAATTCCTTTAAACTACCGCGCGCCAAAGTGGAGACCGGACTGACCTCATTTCGTCAGGTGCCTGGAAGCAGCAATACTTTTCTGGTCCTGCACCAGAAAGGTATCATTTGGAAGGTAGAGAAAACGGTGGGAGGCGAAGAGAAAACTATTTTTTCGGATCTTACAAATGAAGTATTTAGCGAACGCGGGCCGAATGGATTGCTGGACGTGGCGTTTCATCCGAAATTTCGTGAGAACCGGAAATACTATTTATTTTATCAGGTTTTTGAGGAGGACAAAGTCGCCACGCATATTGAGGAAAAGGAATTTGACGCTGACTTCAAAGGGGACTCAGGCAAATCGGGACGCCTGATTTTAAAGATCGCGAGCGTGGCCGAAGATCACAGCGGCGGATGCCTGCAATTTGGGCGGGATGGTTTTCTTTACGTCGTCATGGGCGATACGGGGCCGCACAACGACCCGAATGGACACGCCCAGAACCTGCAACTGTTGCTCGGCAAATTGCTGCGCATCGATGTGGATCATGCGGGGCCAGGCCGCGCTTATTCGATTCCGATGGACAATCCATTTCGCGGACGGAGTGACGCACGGCCCGAGATTTGGGCATTCGGTTTGCGCAATCCTTGGCGCTTCAGCTTCGATCGGCTCACGGGTGATCTTTGGCTGGCGGATGTCGGGCAGGACCGAGTCGAGGAAGTTGATATCGTGCATCGTGGAGAGAATTACGGATGGAATGTTTACGAAGGCTTTGAACCATTCTCGAATCAATACAAAAAGGCGGACCGCACCTTCACGATGCCGGTGTTCGCCTATCGGCGAAAATACGGCAACTCAATTACGGGCGGGTATGTTTATCGCGGCGACAAGAAGTCTTCTTTCTATGGCGTGTACATCTGCGGCGATTACACGTCGAAAATTATCTTTGGCATAACTCAGCAAAATGGTGTTTTGAAAGCGGCGCATCAGATAGGAAAAGTACCCCAGCGGCTGGTTTCCTTCAGCGAAGATGAAGGGGGGAATATTTATGCGGTGGGTTATGAGGGAACAATCTATAAAATTGATTTTACTCAGGGTCGGTTCGATTAAATCAAATCTGATTAAGCCGGGGCAGCCGTTAAAAGGGATCGCTTGGGGATAGAAGCAACTCGCTGATTTTGCATGCCAGCGGGCGCTTGGAAGGTCCGATCTTGTCGGCTTGCCTCGCGCTTGGATTCAACGGTATATTGTCGCTGTGAAAGAGAAGTTGGAGCAAGACAACCCTGAGTTGGAAGTCGAATTACTCAAGGCGGTGGAAGGGGCGCACTCGCCATATTCGGATCAGGAAATGGATGCCATCCTCAAACGGGTCATTGCTGAAGAACGGCAGCATGGCAAGACATGAGCCGAACAAGCTATGACTGTAGCAACTTTTGAATGGAATTGTCGAAAATGGGCACATCCGATTGCCATCCAATATCGTTTTGCCCGACAAGACAAAGGTAAATGTGATCCTCCAGGCCCTCGCGGATCAACCGCCCGTAGCACTCTTAATAAGCCCGCGGCTCGCACGGCTTGAGCAAGCGAAAGATTTTCACAAAACCATAGTTCAAGATGCCAGCGTATGATGCCGTCGGATCCCGCCCGGCTCCTCCGCTAGTCAAATGAAATCAGTTTCAGACC
>DASWRJ010000454.1:0-3481 GCA_036403255.1 Verrucomicrobiia bacterium | reverse complement strand
AGTGGTAGGAGGTCAACCGTAATGCACTTGCGCATACTTGAATCAGTAGCTGACATACCGGCCAACGCCAGACAGAATGGAAATGGCGTGCATGTGCATCCGTTCGACCGCGCACAGGAACTCAGTCGGAAGCCTGTGTTCCCGTCTCCACATTCTGAAGCACTCGGCCCGCCTTTGGTTTGCAACACCGTTTGCTTCCGGTACTCGAAAGAATTGCCGTGGGTCATAGAGCAATTTGAATACATATTTCGCCCGGGCATCACATTGATCAAAGGCGCCTCTGGCTGCGGTAAATCGACATTGCTGCGCCTGATGGCCGGCTATTTGGTTCCCACCAGCGGTAGCATCCTGGCGCCGAACGGTCAGCCCCCCATTGATCTGGATTTTCAGCGCAGGGAGCTTGGCTTCGTTTTCCAGCAACTCAATCTTCTGCCGCTTGCCACGGTAATGCGCAATTTAATCCTGGCCGGTAGTTTGGCTGGATTGAGTGAAGCAAAAACTCGTCAGAACGCCGCGAAATGGCTGGGCTTGCTTGGCATGGAACCCTTTGCCAATCGACTGCCCAAGTCATTGTCGGGCGGACAGCAGCAGCGGGCTACGATCGTCCGCGCACTCGTGAAGGAGCCCACCGTTTTGTTGCTGGATGAACCCACCTCCGGGTTGGATGACCTGAACACGCGCGTCATCATCCGTGCCTTGCGCGAATATGTCACCGGCCCGCGCATCTGTATTATCAGCTCGCATGACGCGCGCCTGGAAGTTTTGGCAAATGAAGTCCTCGATTTTAATTGCTTCCTACCTCTGGAGAGACACCTGGAAGCGCTGGTTTGAACAGCCAAGCAGTCCGCTCGCTCGGCTATTCGTGACCGGGCTTCTGGTGCTGGTCGCCACAGTTATACTCGTGGCTTTCCACCTTCTCGAGCGAAGCCTGCGCACGCGCCTGGAGAAATTCGGCCTGAACACGGTGCTGGTGCGCGAAACAGTCACGGCGGAGTCACGCGAGATGGTGCTGGGCGGTCCTGCGCCGGACCGGCTTGCGCCGCTCACAATGCACGGCCAAAAATTGCGCCTACGCCAGCTTCTTTTGCGGGGACAGACTGAATGGCAGAATTCGCTCGTGCTCCTGAGCTATCCACCAGAAGCCATTTCATTGCTGGCCGATCTCATGGCAGAAGATTCCAGCGCAATCTGCTTGAGCGAGAATCTTCCTGAAAATGCGCTCGTGCGAGTGACCGCAGGTCACCAGAATTTTTTTGCGCGGGTGCGGCGTCCCCAAGGTTGGTTGCGGCCTTTGGTGATAGATGACCTCTTGCTGGTTCAGCAGGGCTTTTTGCAGGAGGAAGAGCGAATCGGATACCTCGACACCACCGTTTTTCAACGGGCGGAAACTGCGCCGCCCGTCTCGACTATCATACAAGCCATTCAAACCCTTTACGCAATGGAGGGACGGCAGCCGCCGCAAATTCAAAGCGCTCTGGGATTGATCAAGGAATTGGAAATCTTGAAAGAACGGCAGAAGCAATGGCGCAACATCCTCGCGGCAATTCTGGGAGTGGCGCTATCGCTGGTTTATGGCGCAATTGCCGTGCTGGAATTTCGGCAAAACCAATTCGTAAGCGCGCTCCTGCGTAGTTTTGGAGCGCCCCGCCAATTTCTATACTGCCGCCATTGGCTGGAAAACATGCTACTCGCAAATATCGCCGCCATTGCCGCCATTGCCACTCTCGCCACGCTGCATCAGACGCTGTTTGGGACCTTGGGATTTCCGCGCAATGTGCTGCAATTGGGCGCGATCAATCCATATCTGGGTCCGGAAATGCTGGTGATACTTTGCTGGGTCAATATCGGGGCGTTTCTCAGCTCGTTGCCGATCGCGGTTGGGCTCAGAAACCCAGTGGGAGCAATTCTTAATTAAGCTTTCGCGGTCCGCCGCGCCCGTCCCGACTATTATGTCCCGGGAGGATGAACAATAATCTTCGGCGGCTCATTGGCCGCTTGCGCTCTCTTGCGCAGCGCTATGACCAGCATAACGCAGCCGGTCCAGGTCGGAAGCAGATCCACACCGGGTATTAATTCCACGAGAAAAGTTGGCAGCAGCAGCGGATGAAAGCCAATCAGCCCGATGATCGCTAATGCTGCAGCCAAATCGACGCCTTGATCGACCCCTGGAATAAGGGCAAAAAAATACTGCAATGCATCCGCCAGCAGCGCCAGGCCTACAGCGGTAACTATGCGCCCTTTGCTGAGCACGACTTGTTTTCCCGGAATAGCCTGAACTGGATTTTGCATCTATTTAAGGCTGCACGATAGCCGGCCACTTTGCAAGTGAGCTTGGCTGCTCCTGGCAACCGGCAATTTCGCTGTGCTTTCTCCTTGGCCATCAAGTCAAAGTGCAGTTTTCTATGGCCACATGAAGCATTTTAAGGCTGTGGCCGCGATGGCCCAGAATCGGGTAATCGGCCAGGGAAACCGGATCCCCTGGCATCTCCCGGAAGATTTCAAGTGGTTCAAGCAATTGACCACTGGCCATGTGCTGCTGATGGGGCGCAAAACTTTTGAATCGATTGGAAAGCCGCTTCCAAACCGCGAAACAATTATCTTGAGCCGGTCACGTTTTCAGCATCCCGGAGTGCGCACCATCTCCGATCTTGGTGAGGTTGATTGGGCATCCGAAACGCGCGAGGTGTTTATCTGCGGCGGAGCGCAAATTTACTCCCAACTTTTACCTTTGTGCTCGGATTTGTACCTGACCCTTGTGCGGCGTGTGGTGGAAGGGGACGCCTTCTTCCCGCCGTTCGAGGATTTATTCGAAATAGCCGAGGGAATTCTCGAGCGCCCGGAGTTCAAGATTGTCCGTTATCGCAATCGGCGGCTCAAACCGCTATCGGCGCTCTGATGGAAGGATGCGGATCATAGCCGACCAGCTCGAAATCTTCAAACTTGAACTCGTGAATGTTTTTCACAGCCGGGTTAACTTTCATTTCGGGCAACGGCCGCGGTTCGCGAGTGAGTTGCAGCTTGGCTTGCTCGAGATGATTGCTGTAGAGGTGAAGGTCACCGAAGGTATGGACGAATGTGCCTGGCTTCAAATCGCAAACCTGCGCGACCATCAGAGTGAGCAGCGCGTAGGAAGCAATGTTAAACGGCACACCCAGAAACAAATCGGCGCTGCGCTGATAAAGCTGGCAGCTTAGTTCCCCATCCTGCACAAAAAATTGAAAGAGCGTGTGGCACGGCGGCAGCGCCATTTGCTCCACTTCCCCGACATTCCATGAGCTGACAATGAGCCGGCGGCTGTCCGGATTTTTTTTGATTTGCTCGATTACTCGATCGATCTGATTAATGGAACGCCCGTCCGTGGTCCGCCAATCGCACCATTGCGCCCCATACACGCGGCCCAGATTCCCGTTCTCATCGGCCCATTCATCCCAAATCGTGACGCCGTGCTCATTCAGGTATTTGACATTCGTGTCACCGCGCA
>DASWRJ010000453.1:0-3349 GCA_036403255.1 Verrucomicrobiia bacterium | reverse complement strand
CAGGCAATCGGCGCATTAAATGTCTACAAGGGCGAGCCGCACAGTTTTTCGAATGAGGAAATTCGCATCTTAAATGCGCTCGCTGAATTGAGCGGGGTTGTCATTGAAAAGGCCAGGCTCTACGAACGCCTCGTCGATGTGGAGGAGCAATTGCGTCAGAACGAAAAGCTTTCCGCCATCGGGTTGCTGGCCGCCGAGGTCGCTCATGAAATTCGCAATCCGCTCACGGTCATGAAGATGTTGTATCACTCGCTCGATTTAAAATTTCCACCAGGCGATCCGCGCGAGAAAGATGCCGTCATCATGGGCGAAAAGATGGATTTGCTGAATCGCATTGTGGAACAGATTCTGGCCTTTGCGCGTTCCACCGAGCCGCATTTACAGCCGGTCAATATCAATAAATTAATAGAAGATTTAGGCCTGCTGACCCGTCACAAGTTAAAGAACCAAAATATTCGGCTTGTCCGTGAGTTGGATCCGGCAGTTCCAGAATTGAGGGCTGACGCCACTCAACTCGAGCAGGCCTTTTTGAACCTCACTCTCAATGCTGTCGAGGCCATGCCAAAGGGCGGAACTCTGAAAATTTCCACGCAGGCGCACGCCGGCGGTGTCACCATTGAGTTTACTGATACGGGAGAGGGAATGACCGAAGAGCAATGTCAACGCGCGTTCAGTTCACTTCTAAGCACGAGCAAGCCGAAAGGAACTGGGCTTGGCCTCGCGATTGTCAGTCGCGTTGTGGAAACGCACCGGGGAGAAATCACGATTAACTCGAAACCCGGGATCGGAACCACTTTCCGAATTACTGTGCCCGTTTAGCTCCCTGAAAAATTTACGAGCAATTTGGAACATATCCTACCAGCTTGCCTCAAACTCACTTGGCCATCGCCAGCACCTGCGTTTTGCCCGAGATTTCGATCGTGACGCTGCGTGGATCAATTGCGATCACAGTAGCCCCGCCCACTCGATCACCCACATAGACCATTTGCCCATTGATAATGGCAGACGGCCGTTGGTGCGCATAGAAAATCCCTTGCATTTTTAGCGGAGGCGGAGTGTTAGTCCTGGCGCTCCGAAAGGAGGCGGTGCCATTCGGGAGGTTGCGCAGGAAATGCTCGGCGGCGACGACCTTTAATTGAAAGGCTGGATTCGCCGCCCAGGCGCGCAGCGGTTGCACTGCTCCTACCATGCACCCGGTTATAAGCAGCAGCGTTCCCCAATAACTGGCGCGTGCGAAAAACGGCGCTTCGATGTGTTGCACTCGGCCATGTTCATCCTCGTGCTCGACCGGGCGATAATGCGCCTTGTGCACGAGCCACAAGAGCAGGCCTGCGCCAGCCAGGACGCCTGCGACCTGCTTTTGATGGTTCCGGACATAGCCGCCGCTATCCATACAGCGCCATACCAGCCAGCCTACGAGGGCCAGCAAGGCTATGGAAATGCCCAGCCGGGTCCAAATTTTCATATCCTACAAAGCTAACTCACTGCCGGTAAGTTCTTTACCGGCTAAGAGATATATCGGCTTGCGAGCAGAAACGCTTTAAGCCGAGAATTAAATGAATTCGTTAATCAGGTTTTCGAGGAATTCCTGACGGCCGCTAACGTTTGGTGCGGCTTCTCCCTTCTTCATCATATAGGTCTCAAGTTCTTTGAAGCTGGCTTCGCCTTTCTCAACGCGCGCCCCGATCCCTGAATCCCAGGTGCTATAGCGTTGGCGGACAAACTCATCCAGGCGTCCGTCCTTGCGAATCGCGGCGGCAATTTTTAACCCTCGAGCGAAAGCGTCCATCCCTCCAATGTGCGCATAGAAAAGGTCGATTGGCTCAAAGCTCTCGCGCCGGACCTTGGCGTCGAAGTTCACCCCTCCAGTCGTAAAGCCGCCCATCTTCAGGATCGGCAGCATGCATTGTGTGGTGAGATAGATGTCCGTCGGGAATTGATCAGTGTCCCAGCCGAGCATCGGGTCGCCAGTGTTCGCGTCGATCGAGCCAAGCGCATCAGCGGCCACAGCCACTTCCAATTCGTGGTGCATCGAATGCCCCGCCAGCGTGGCGTGATTCGTTTCGAGGTTCAGTTTGAAATGGTCTTTCAGTCCAAATTCTCGCAGAAAATTCAAGCAAGCCGCCGCATCCGAGTCATATTGATGCTTCGTTGGTTCTTTTGGCTTGGGCTCGATGTAAAACTGACCTTTGAAACCGATCTCCTTCTTATAAGCGACAGCCATGTGCAGGAATTTGGCCAGGTGCTCCATCTCCCGTTTTAAATTCGTGTTCCAAAGGGTCGAGTATCCTTCGCGTCCGCCCCAAAAAGTATATCCTTCGCCGCCGAGCTCGTGCGTCACTTCCATGGCTTTTTTGACCTGCGCCGCGGCGTAGGCAAACACATCCGCGTTACAACTGGTCGCCGCGCCGTGGACATATCGCGGATGCGCGAACAAGCACGCCGTGCCCCAAAGCAATTTGATCCCCGTGCGCTTTTGCTCTTCCTTCAGAACTTTTACAACCGCATCCAGGTTTTTGTTGGATTGAGCCAGGCTGTCCCCTTCCGGAGCCACATCGCGGTCGTGAAACGCGTAATAAGGCGCGCCGATCTTCTCGATGAATTCGAAGGCGCAGCGCGCCCGATTCTCTGCGTTCTGCACCGAGTCTGAACCGTCATCCCAGGGACGAATGGCTGTGCCGACACCGAAAGGATCAGAAAGCCTGTTTCGAAATGTATGCCAATAAACAACGGAGAAGCGGAGATGCTCCTGCATGGTTTTTCCCTCGACTAGTTCTTTGGGATTGTAATGCTTAAAGGCGAGAGGGTTCTTGGATGAAGGCCCTTCAAACGGGATTTTCGCAATGTTAGGAAATGCAGATGGCATAAGTTTCGTACGTCTAATGTTGTCTCAGCCAGCATTGCTAATAGAAAGCGCTTTGAAGCGCAAGTCGAAAGCCCGCCCGGATGAGAGGTTTATGTGAGTTCACCCAAGTCGGTTCAGTTTTGGCATTTTATGAAATACACGAAAGAACAATTATGGGTCCGGTTTCAAAAGTACTATTCCGTTTTTCCAGGCATCGGTCTCTCGCTGGATATCAGCCGAATGAACTTTACCGATGCTTTTTTGGATGAAATGGAGCCAAAGTTGCAGAAAGCTTTTTCCGCGATGCAGGTTTTGGAGAAAGGTGCTATCGCTAATCCTGATGAAAATCGCATGGTCGGGCATTACTGGCTGCGAAATCCGGAACTCGCCCCGAACAAACAGATCGCTCAGCAGATTGAGCAAACAGTGCGCGAGATAAAAGTTTTTACCGAAGAAATTCATTCGGGTAAAATAAGTAATTCTAATGCTAAGCTCAAGAATGTT
>DASWRJ010000452.1:0-11754 GCA_036403255.1 Verrucomicrobiia bacterium | reverse complement strand
AGTCCCAGGCCGCCAGCTGGAACTTGGGCGTTGCCCAACGCTTGCTTCTGACTTACGGAGAAATGATCTCGAAAAGCCGATTCACCTTCACTTGGGTTGCATGGAGTTTAAAAATATTTCCGGGGCTGGCATTTTTGGCTATGTTACCTGCGTTATTTTTCCTTTATGAAATCCTGCGCGTATTGCGGCCGGGAAAACACTGACTCCGCCCTCCAGTGTCTTGAGTGCGGCACAGACGAATTCAAGAATCCTGGCACGATGATACCATGTGCCTCTTCCTCCTTTTTCCCAGGCTCTCGCAAATCCGCCCGCGCCGCCCTCGCGGCCCAACCCTGGCCCGAAGCCTGGGAAAAATGGCTGATGCAAAACTTCGCGCTTTACCGGCTCCTCGGCCCCGAGGAACGCTCGAAACTACGTGTCATCGCTCGCGTGCTCATTGCGGAAAAAATCTGGGAAGGCTGTGGTGGGCTGAAAATTTCGGACATCATTCAGATCACCATTGCCGCCCAAGCTGCTCTTCTCTTGCTCGGTTTGCGCCACGATTATTTCGACAGCATCCTCAACATCGTGGTCTTTGCCCATGAGATTGAATTGCCTCGTGAAGAATGGATGGACCCACGCCAACCGGGGCGAATCGTCGCCGGCCTGGCCGCCAAAGGAACCGTTTATCTCTCCTGGTCACTGACCATAGCCGAGGCTCGCGATGTTTCCATCGGCCACAACCTCATCATCCACGAATTTGCCCATGAACTCGACTTCCTGGATGATCACACAAATGGCACTCCCAACTTAACTAACCGCGCGCTCGCCCGTTGCTGGAATCAGGTAATGTCGGCGGCCTACCTCGATCATCAAAAGGCCGTGCGCGAGCAGCGCAAAACTTTCCTCGGCGACTACGCCGCCAGCAATCACGCCGAGTTCTTCGCCGTGCTTTCCGAAAAGTTCTTTCTTCTCCCCGCCGGTTTGCAGAAGGCCTATCCCGAAATCTTTGAAATTTTTACTGCGTATTACGGCCAGAATCCTCTTAAATGGTTTGCGCATGGATACCCCACCAGTCACTGAACAGGAGTTCCTGGATTTCAAATGCCCTTATTGCGGCCGCACGATCTCTTTCCCCACGACTGACATCGGCGAGATCCGCGAATGCCCCACTTGCACCGAAGCGCTAATCGTCCCGGAACCTGGCGCGGCTTTTGCCGCAAAAATTCCTATCCCCATATCCACGCCCCGGCTTCTGCTTCGCAAACCCGATAGCGAAGACGCTCCGGCTCTCCTGGAACTTCTAACGGATGGAACAGCATTGCATGAGTTGGGCTGGGAACCCTGGGACATCGAGCAAGTCGAACAATTCATCCTGCGCGAAAAGGTGGTTCGCTTTCCGCAGAATGATACCAAAATGTATCTGTCGATCGACCTTGTGGAAAAATCTACCGTCATTGGCCTGGCTTACCTTTCGCTCTCGGAAGACCGAAAGCTCGCCGACTTAGCGATCGTCCTCCGCTCAAGCTTTCGCCGGCAGGGCTTCGGAACCGAGGGCATTCGCGGCTTGCTCGAACTGTCATTTCAGGGTTTGCGTGTGCATCGTGTTTCCGTGGATTGCGACATAAACAATCAACCCGCCCGCGCGACTCTGGCCAAAGCAGGCCTGCGCTTCGAAGGCGAATCGTTGAAAAACCGATTCGTTCAAGGCGCGTGGCGCAGCAGTGCATATTACGCCATGCTGGAAGAAGAATTCGGCGCAAAACCGCCGCAAAAGACAGGCCAGAAAAGTTAGGTAGCTTTTCCTTCGCGCAGCCTGGCAATTAGTGTTTACCGCCTAATTTCCCATTGCCAAATCGCCCTACATTCATTAGGTTTGGTCACTGATGGATTTGGTGGAAAGCCAGACAACTACAATTTGAACGCGTTTGCGGATTCCCGTAAACGCCATGGCCTCGATTTGAATTATCGAGGCTTTTTTGTTCCCTGACGCAAACCCAGAATTTATGGAAGCAAATCAGCAGACCGACCGCAAAACGCTCGACGAGCGCAATAAGATGACCGAGCTCGAGCGCATCCGCCATTCCTGCGCTCATGTTCTCGCCACCGCCATTCTCCGCATTTGGCCCGAAGCCCAATTCGCCGCCGGGCCGCCGGTTGAGACCGGCTTTTATTATGACGTGGATCTGCCGCATCGCATCTCGCCCGAAGATTTCCCGCGCATCGAGGAGGAGATGAAGAAGGAGATTAAGTCGAACAACACCTTCGAGCGAATTGCGGTCAGTCGTGAGCAGGCCATTAAAGACGCCGAGAGCGGCCGGCTCGGCGGGCTGACCGAGCGTCCGGGTAATCCCAGCAAATTCAAGATCGGCAATCTCCAGGACATACCCGAAGGCGAACAGATTACGTACTACAAGAACGGCGATTTCATCGATCTCTGCGCCGGGCCGCACGTCATGCGCACCGGCAACATCGGCGCGTATAAGCTCACCAGTGTCGCCAGCGCCTATTACAAAGGCGACGAAAAGAATCCGCAGCTCCAGCGCATTTACGGCACGGCCTTCAAAAACAAGACGGAGATGGAGGCCTATTTCAAAATGCTGGAAGAGGCGAAGAAGCGCGATCATCGCAAAATCGGGAAGGAGATGGAAATCTTCTGCTTCGATGACGATGTCGGCCCCGGCCTGCCGCTCTGGATGCCCAACGGCGGCGCGATGATCGAGGAACTCGAGAAGCTCGCGAAAGAAACAGAATTCGCCGCTGGCTACGTGCGCGTCCACACCCCGCACCTGGCCAAGGAATCCATGTACAAAATGAGCGGGCACTTGCCGTATTATGCGGAGAGCATGTTTCCACCGATGAAGTTAGATGTTGAAAAGGGGGACGAGAAGCTTGTTGCATCGCAAACTGAAAGACTCAAGAACCAACGCTCTGCTCTTCAAAAACAGCTTGAGAACCCTGAATCGGAGATGAGGCTTTCAGATTGCGTCGAACTGCGCGCAAAGATCGAGGAAATCGACTCAGAAATTCTGAAAAAGGCAGAAGGCACACGTTACTACCTCAAAGCCATGAACTGCCCGCACCACCACAAGCTCTTCGGAGCGGTGCCGCGGAGTTATCGCGACCTGCCGCTGCGGCTCGCCGAGTACGGCACGTGTTATCGTTACGAGCAATCGGGCGAACTCTTCGGCCTCATGCGCGTCCGCTCGCTCAATATGAACGACGCGCACATCTACTGTACGCCCGAGCAATTCGCCGATGAGTTCCGCGCCGTCAACGAGATGTATCTGAAATACTTCAAGCTCTTCGGCATTGATAAATATGTGATGCGCTTCAGCACGCATGACCCCGCCAAGCTCGGCCAAAAATTTGTCAACGAACCCGAACTCTGGGTTCAAACCGAGAACATGGTGCGCGACGTCCTCAAAAGCAGCGGCATCAATTTCGTTGAGGTCGCCAACGAAGCCGCGTTCTACGGCCCGAAGATTGATGTGCAGGTGTGGAGCGCCATCGGCCGCGAATTCACCATCGCCACCAACCAGGTCGATTTCGCCGTGCCAAAGCGCTTCGGCCTTGTCTATAAAGATCGCGACAACACCGAGAAAACGCCGCTCTGCATCCATCGCGCTCCACTAGGCACGCACGAGCGCTTCATCGGCTTTTTGATCGAACATTACGCCGGCAATTTCCCGCTCTGGCTCGCGCCCGAGCAAGTTCGCGTGCTCACGATTAGTGATGAAGAGCCGCTGGTGACCTACGCCAAAGCCATCGTCCAGGAACTCCGTGCCCAGATGGTTCGGGCCGAGCTCGACCCCGGCACTGATAAAATCAACGGCAAAATCCTCCGCGCCGAAGAAGCCAAAGTCCACACGATGCTTGTGATCGGCGGGCGAGATCTCGAAGCCGGCAATGTGAGCGTCCGCATCCACGGCAAAGGCAACCTCGGCGCAAAATCAAGAGCGGAAGTCGTTGCGGATATTCTTGCTTCTGTGCGTGAACGCCGGTCCTGAGATTTTGGCGGATGCGAGCGCCGATTTTTCTTGCCCTAATGCGCGGGATTTGTTTTATAGATGTCGTTCAAGCAAGTCCAAAATGGTTCAGCCAAAAAGTTTGAAACCGTTTTCGCAAACAACGACTAGGTTTGCATAAGGTTTCTGGATTTGACGTAATATTGTCGGCG
This sequence comes from Verrucomicrobiia bacterium, assembly GCA_036403255.1. Lineage (GTDB taxonomy): Bacteria > Verrucomicrobiota > Verrucomicrobiia > Limisphaerales > JAQGOV01 > JAQGOV01. The sequence goes on along the minus strand of DASWRJ010000452.1, from coordinate 7,595 downwards.
GCAGAAGATTTTACGGGCTAAGCACAACCCACTGAACCATTTCCTTTTCTGCCGCCGACATTTTAATTCCCACGAGCTTCACCTCAGCTATTGCGGAAACCCTTCCATCGGTATCCAGGCGATCACGTCGCGCACCAGTCCATGATCCCTCTCGTAACGCCAGTTCTGCGCGCGGTCCAAAAACCCGATGCAGCGAAATTGCCGGGTGACAAGCACGACGCGCCTCTCCGGGGCGGGAATTCCTTCCTCGGCCAGGGTGTAGCCTTGAGATTTTAATGCTTGTTCGCGCGCAGTCATTGCCGGTTGCCGTCCCCTATGGTGCCCTGTTTAATAAAATATCGGCACGCGAGAGAAAAAACGAAGTGGAACGGGCCCGTTCCGGTCGTGTTTTCTGCTTTGTTTTAGAGCATTAGCTTCATAAATTCAGCATGCTTGGCGAAGTTTTTCGCGGGCATAAGTCAATCGAGCGATGCAAGTTGTCATTCTCTGCGGCGGGTTGGGTACGCGGTTGCGCGAAGAAACCGAATACCGCCCCAAGCCGATGGTCCCTATTGGCGAGCGGCCGATTCTCTGGCATATCATGAAAATGTATGCCGCGTTCGGCCACAAGGAATTCATCCTGTGCCTGGGTTACAAGGGCGAAGTCATCAAGGAATTTTTCCGCAATTACCTCTGGAACACCAGCAGCGTCACCTTGCGCCTGAGCAGCAGTCCCAAACTCATATTCCACGATAAACACGACGAGGAAGATTGGACCGTAACCCTGCTCGAAACCGGCCAGCAAACGCAAACCGGCGGCCGCTTGCTGCGCGCACTCCCACACATCAAGGGCGATTCGTTCCTGTTTACTTATGGCGATGGCCTCACTGACAGCGACATCAACGCCTCAGTCCAATTCCACGAAAAGCACGGCGCGATTGCAACAGTCACCGCTGTCAAGCCCAGTGGCCGTTTCGGCGAGCTCGCCATGGATGGGCAAACGATCACGTCCTTTCACGAAAAACCGGAGAAAGAAGCCGCTTTCATCAGCGGTGGTTTTTTCGTGCTCAATAAAAAAATCGGCGAATACTTGGATGGCGACGCTTGCGTACTGGAAAAACGTCCCATGGAACGTCTCGCCAGTGAAGGCCAGCTCAAGGCCTATTGCCATTCCGGTTTCTGGCAGTGCATGGATACTTACCGCGAGCAGGAGATGCTGCAGAAAATGTGGCTAGCCGGCCAGGCCCCTTGGAAACGGTGGTAACTGCATGTTCGAAGATTATTACAGGGGCAAAAAGGTCCTGGTCACCGGGCACACGGGTTTCAAAGGAAGCTGGTTGTCGCTCTGGCTTTCGGAGCTTGGCGCATCCGTGACTGGTCTTGGGTTGGAAGCGCCGACCAAACCGAATCTTTATGAAATCATCGGCTCAAATTGCTTCGCGAGGGAAACGCGCTGCGACATCCGAGACCTGGAAACTTTATCCGATTGCCTGGCCAATGCCGCGCCGGACGTGATTTTCCATATGGCGGCGCAGCCACTCGTGCGGCGCTCCTACAGCGACCCACTCGTGACATTCGAAACGAATGCTCTCGGCACGGCGCATCTGCTGGAAGTTATTCGCCGCGCGGAAATGGCCTGCACAATTGTGGTGATCGCCACTGACAAGTGCTACGAAAATCAGAATTGGGAGCAGCCTTATAGCGAAACCGATGCGCTCGGCGGCCATGATGTTTATTCCATGAGCAAAGCGGCGGCGGAGCTGGTCGTTCAGTCCTGGCGCAACTCTTTTTTCGCCCCCAACCCGAAGCTGGGCAATGTTGCCAGTGGCCGCGCCGGAAATGTAATCGGTGGCGGCGACTATGCCGAAGATCGTCTTGTACCGGATTGCATTCGCGCGCTCCTGGCGGCTCGGCCGATCGAAATTCGCAATCCAAATGCCACCCGGCCATGGCAGCATGTGCTAGATTGCTTGAGTGGCTATCTTTGGCTGGGCGCGCGCCTGGCCAAATCTGAAAAAAATTCACCGCTGGCCAGCGCATTTAATTTTGGCCCCGATCCACAAGCCAATCAGCCCGTCAGTGTAGTGGTGCGCGAGCTTCTCCGCCTTTGGCCCGGCGAATGGAAACATTTCAAATCCGATTCCGCGCCCCACGAGGCCGGGCAGCTGAATCTGGCGATTGATAAAGCCGCTAAGCTTCTCGGATGGCACCCGACCTGGAACTTTCCCGAAGCTATCGATCAGACGGTGGTTTGGTATCGCGAGCGTCACGTTTCCAAAAGCCCAGACATGCTCCGCTTCAGCCGCGATCAAATCAGCATCTTCACCGCGGCCGCGCGAAAGAAAGGGGCCGTCTGGGCCACTGCATGAACACTGAATTTCGATGCCGTGCTTGCGCCGCGCCAAGCGGCGAATTGGTCCTCGACCTTGGCTTGCAACCACTCGCCAACAATCTGCTCCGCAAGGATGACTTGGGCAAAGCCGAGCCGCGCTTTCCCTTGCGCATTTTCGTTTGTCCAAAATGCTGGCTGCTCCAAATTACTGAGTTGGTCCCGCCGGTGCAGCTTTTTTCCGAGTATCTCTACTTCTCTTCCTTTTCAGATTCGATGCTCCGCCACGCCCGCGAAGCCGCGAATACCTATTTGCGGGAGTTTTCGCTCGGTGCAAAGAGCATGGTCATCGAAATCGCCAGCAACGATGGGTACCTCCTCCAGAATTTCCACAAAGCCGGTGTGCCCTGCCTCGGCATCGAACCTGCCGCCAATGTCGCCTCGGTCGCGCGCGAAAAAGGGATCCCCGTTCTCAGCGAATTTTTCGGTGAGACCCTCGGCAAGCGGTTGCATGCCGAAGGCCGCTCTGCCGATCTCCTGCTCGGCAACAACGTTTTTGCCCATGTCCCGTACAGCAATGATTTCGCCGCGGGCATTCGCGCCTTGCTGAAGCCAGATGGCATTTGCGTTCTGGAATTCCCATACGCCGCCGATTTGATTGCCAAAACTGAATTCGATACCATTTACCACGAGCACGTATACTACTTCACTTTGACGGCGCTCCAGCCCTTGGTGGTGCGGCACGGCCTAGAAATTTTCGATGTTGCGCACCTGCCCATCCACGGCGGGTCACTTCGCATTCTCATCTCCCATGCCGGCGCCAAACCGATCAAGAGTTCGGTCTCAGAATTACTGGGCAAGGAAAGCGCCAGCGGCGTGAGTTCTCGGAAATATTATGAGAAGTTCGCTCGTGACGTGGAGGCAACACGCGACCAAATTGTAACCTTGATTCGAGACCTGAAAAAATCCGGCAAAAAGCTGGCCGCTTATGGCGCATCGGCGAAGGGCAGCACGCTCCTGAATTATTGCGGCCTGGGACCCGCCGAACTCAATTTCATCGCCGATCGCAGCACTTACAAACAGGGCCGCTTCGCCCCGGGCACCCATTTACCAATTGTCGCGCCTGAAATGCTTCTGGACCAGCAGCCCGATTACACGCTGCTGCTCACCTGGAATTTCGCTGACGAAATCCTCCAGCAGCAACAGGAATATCGCAAGCGCGGCGGAAAATTTATCATTCCTATTCCCAACCCAGCCATCGTTTAGTGCGGCCGCATGAAATTTCGCCCTACCAAAATCGCCGGTGTCTGCCTCGTTGAACCCGAGCTGTTTCACGATGTGCGCGGCTTCTTCGCGCGCACCTGGTGCGAAAAGGAATTTGCCGCTCACGGGCTCAACCCCAAATTGGTCCAATGCAGCATTTCGTATAACCACAAAAAGGGCACATTGCGCGGTTTGCATTTTCAAATCGCCCCGCGAATGGAGGCTAAACTCATCCGCTGCACTCGTGGCGCCATATTCGACGTCGTCGTTGACCTGCGCCCCGATTCCCTCACTTACAAACAATGGACGGCAGTCGATCTGAGCGAGGATAATCACTGCGCCATTTATATCCCTGAAGGCTGCGCCCACGGCTTCCAAACGCTCACCGACCAATCGGAAGTCTTTTACCAAATGTCGGAGTTTTGGGCGCCTGACCTGGCCCGCGGCATCCGCTGGAATGATCCTGAGTTAGCGATTCAGTGGCCGGCAGACGATCGCATCATTTCCGATAAAGATAAAATTCTACCTCTCATCAAAGAATATGAAGCCTCAGCGAATGCTCAGGAAATCCCTTGAGGAGTTTTTTGGGTCATCGGCCTTGTTTGCCGATTGATGCGCCGTGGTCGATTAGGGCGCGATACAAGGCCAGATTGCGGGTTGCAAATGCTTCAAGCGAAAACTGCTCCTTCACCTTTTGGTGCAAGCTATTGCGGAATTCCAAGCTGGGCTTTTCTTTTCGTCCCCACTCCAGCATGGCTGCGGCAAGAGCTTCCACGGATTCCGGCTGAACCAGCGTTCCAAAGCGCGTGGCGCTGAATGCTTCAGGAATACCGTCGAGCTCTGATGCAATCACAGGCTTCCCGCAGGCAAACGCCTCGCAAATAACCAAGCCAAAAGCTTCGGTTCCCACTTGGGGATGCACCAAACAATCAATGGCATTCATAGCCATCGGCATGTTATTGCAATACGGCGTCAGCCAGGCTTTGCCGGTCAGTCCCAACCGCGCAATTTCAGATGCCAGCATCTCTTTCATGTTGCCGCGGCCGACTAAGAGAAAGCGCGCTTGTGGGAGCTGCCGGTGGATGCGCGCGGCGGCCTGAAGGAATTCTCGCTGGCCCTTGCCCCGAGGCAAATCATACCCACCCACTACTGCAAACAGATAATCCTCTTCGCGAGCCTGCCACTCCTCGCGCTGGGACCGCGCGTTCAAAGGACGAAAGCTCTCTGTATCAATACCGCCGTAGATCACTTGAATTTTACAATGATCACCGCGCAGCGGCGGGCGGGCACGCCTTTCGGGCTCAGGAGATTCCGGTTCATAGCTCCCGTGCTTGAGCACCTTGGCCACGAATTCCGACACCGCGACGAGGGCATCGCACCTGTGCAGCACAAATCGCCGGCTCAACCAGGAGCGGGGGCTTTTTGCCAGGTGTCGTGTGAGCACGATTTTTGGAGTTCTTGCGGAAAGGATTGCCGCCAGGATTGCAGGCCAAATATCCCGTCCATGGTGAGCATGAAGTATTTGAATGCCCCGAGCGCGGATTAATTTGGCTGCGCGAAAAATATATGGAATTTTAATGGGGCCTTCTGCTCCAGAATTTTCCAATGGGACTCCCAGAGAGCGGGACATGGTTGCATAGGGCCGTCCGTCCGGCCCGAATAATAGAACGTCCTGGCCGAGCCGACGGAGGGCCCAGGCCAGTTTCACACATTGATCATCGGTGCCCCCGCCGGACAGCATCGTATTGAGCTGCAAAATACTTAATCCTGGCTCCACGAGTGCGAAGCTGCCGCCGGACGAGGTCATTGACTGCCGGGTGGAGTTTGCTTCCAATCGCCTTCAATTTCCGCTTCTTTCAATTTGGAGTAGCGCGCGATGTTGGAAAAGCTGCCCAGCCATGCGATGTAATACCCCTGCCAACCATCGAGGAATCCAACGCGAAATATATAACCTCTCAGGAATTTCCAAAACGGCCGGACAGCCAAATCGATCCAGCGAGCCCGGCGCGCTCGATTGCGGCACTCGTGGACAAAATAATCCGCGTAAGGTCCAATCTTCTTCAATTGGTTGTTTATATTCAGGTTTGAATAATGGAGTAGATCATTTCTGAATTTGCCGATCGTGCCGCGTACCTCCAGCTTGTCGTGAGGTTCGGCTCCCTGCCAATGGGCATACCCTCTTTGCCAGAGTCTCACGCACCGGTCCGGATACCAGTCTCCGTGCCGAATCCATCGGCCACAAAAGAACGAGCAGCGTGGAAACGAATAAGCTTGATGTTCACTTTGCCTGCCGCCTCGGAACCAGTTCTGAATCTCTGCAGCCAGGCGCGGCGATACCACTTCATCGCAATCCAAGCCGAGCAGCCACGGTTGAGTCGCCTTGTCAGCCACGGAATTCTTTTGCTGGATATAACCCTTCCAGGGCTCGCGGTATACCTGAGCTCCAAATTTACGGGCAACCTCCTCCGTCCCATCGCGCACGTCCTCGTTCAAGAGCACAATAATTTCCGTAGTCCACGATTCCACGCTTTCCAGGGCTCGGCCAATCCGGTTCGCTTCAGCCCCCGCAATGATGCAAACCGAGATTGGCAAACGCTCGCTCATTTGCGGCTAAACGCATTTCTCATAATAGCTTGAATAAAAAAAGAGGCGACGCGCCCAGAAAAGCTTTTGCGCTTCTGGCAGAGAAAAACTAATGACCTTGCCGGATTGCTTTTTGACCTTGCGATTTCGTAACTTAACATAGGAAAATCTGAACTCAACTGTGCTAACTTTTTAAATGAACCTCAGCGGGCTATCAACCTTTTACGATTGTACGCGCAAAGCAACAAAAATCCTGATTGTTGACTTCGGATTTTTGGGCGATTCTCTGCATCTTTTGCCCGCTCTTTGGGAAATCAATTCACACTACCCGCAAGCCGAGCTTCATGTGCTTACCTCCGAATTAGGCGCCGAGGTGCTTCGATTAGCGCCTTGTGTCCACCACGCCTGGGGACTGAACCTTGAGCCCTCGAGCAGGACATTGTCCAGTCAGTGGGAATTGATCAGGCGCATTCGAAGCCATCGTTTCGATTTAGCCTTCAATTTCAGCGGCAGCGATCGCACCATTATTTGGACAGGTTTGAGCGGAGCGCGTCAATCCATTGCTCACCAACGTGGCCGCCTTCATTTTTGGAATCGCTGGTTAATTCCCCATTGGGTGTCTAAACAAAATCCCGACTTGCCGGTGTTCGAGCAGCATCGCCAAATGCTGGCCGCTTGCGGATTCACACTTTCAAAGCCCCGTTTCGATATTGAAATCTCATCTGACGATCAAAGCTGGGCTGAATCTCAAATTCCGAAAAATGCCATTCACCTCTCGATCAATTCCGCCGTGCCTCTTAAAGAATGGCCTTTAAATTATTACGCCGAGCTATCGCGCGACTTGCTTGAGTGTTGTCCCGAGATGCGGATCATTGCTTCTGCTGGCAGTAAGACTCGCGAAAAGGAACGCCTCCGGCATCTTGCTCAATTGCTGAAAGACGACCGCTTGTTAATTCTGGAACAGAACCTTTCCATTCCCCGGCTGGCCTCGGTTTTAAACGGTTGTGCTCTCCATATCGGTCCCGATTCCGGTGTTTTACACCTGGCGATGGTTTTAGGCGTGCGAACAATCTCATTCTTTCGCGATGGCCCAGGCACCCTCGGCTGGCTTCCACGTGGCCCAGGGCACAAGGTCTTCCTGATGCCCTGCCGTTGCCGCCAGGGGGATTCGTTTTCCTGCGCAACCGAGCGGGCAGAGTGTCTCGCTTCTCTCCAGCCTCGCCAGGTATTGGAGGCAGCTCTCGAACAACTTCGGTTCGCGGAGAATTGCCCTCGCTAAAATCGTGATTTCAGAAAACAATCTCCCTGGCGCATGATTGCTTTTCTTATCAAACTGGTTCGGCTTGCGAATCCCTACAAATCCCGTCTCATTTCGGGACTGCTCTGCGGCGTCATGAGCGGCTTGGTCGATCCCCTTTTGGTGCTGCTCCTTCCCATCATC
>DASWRJ010000451.1:0-3612 GCA_036403255.1 Verrucomicrobiia bacterium | reverse complement strand
CGGTTTATGCCTACCCGGGTGGCTGGCTGACGGATCGCTTCGGGCAGAAGCGTTCACTGATTCTCTTTAATTGTATTTCCATTCTCGGTTACCTGCTCGTGCTGGTTTGGCACCATCGTTATGCGTTGGTTGTCGGAGTTTTCCTTTTCCTGGCGTGGAGCGCTCTCTCATTACCGGCGACCTTCTCCGTCGTAGCCACCAGCCTGAAGTCGCACAAATATACGATGGGCATCGGGGTGCAATCGATGGTGCGGCGTGTGCCAATGATGATTGGGCCTTTGATTGGGGGAGCGCTCATTCAGCACCTTGGCTGGGAGAGCGGAGTGCATTCGGCATTGCTTCTCTGCATTCTGCTGAATATCGCGACGCTTGTGTTTCAGATCTTCATGGTTGAGTCAGGTGGGCCCGCTAAAGAGCGGCCAGAGCAAAAAAACTCTGCCGAGCGGCAGCAAAACTTTTTTTCGGTGGTGCGCTCATTTTCGCCCGTACTGCGCGAGTTGCTGGTCAGTGATATTTTGATCCGCTTTTGTGAACGCATTCCTTACGCATGGGTGATTCTGTGGGCCATGAATTATGCGAATGTGTCTCCTGAACAATTCGGAAGCCTGATCGCCATCGAAATGGCGACAGCAATGGTCTGCTATATTCCTGTGGCGCACCTGGCAGATAAATACGGTCGGCGACCATTTGTGCTGATCACATTTGTGTTCTTTACACTATTCCCGATAGCGCTGCTCGGAGCGCACAGTTTCGCGTGGCTCGCTGTGGCTTTCGCGGTGCGAGGCCTCAAGGAATTTGGAGAACCTTCACGGAAAGCACTAATCCTGGCCGAAGCAGCACCGGAACTGCGCGCGCGCGCCTACGGGGCGTATTATCTGCTACGTGATTGCATTGTGACAACGGGATCGTTTGTGGGCTACTGGCTGTGGCAGATCAGTCCTCGCGCAAACTTCCTCGGGGCAGCGGCTTTTGGGTCACTGGGCGCGATTTGGTTCTGGTGGTTTGTTTATCGGCGAAAAGCAGCGTCTCAAGGTTGACGATTCACCCCGGTTTCTTCCACACTCCTGAAACGGCATGACCACCGCCAATAAAATCACAATCGTCCGGATTTTGTTGGTACCGCTTTTTCTCAGCCAGGTGCTCTATTACGTGGAGACCGGCTCGGAAACTTACCGGCTCGTGGCCATTCTTTCATTTGTTATCGCCAGCATAAGCGATGGGGTGGATGGCTATCTCGCGCGCCATTACAATCAGCATAGCGAGTTGGGCCGCATTCTGGATCCACTGGCGGACAAAATGCTGCTTGTTTCCGCAGTCGTCCTCCTCAGTTTCAAAAACGAGCCGCACCTGCGGGCGATTCCAAAATTTCTGACACTTGCGATCCTGAGCCGGGATGTCCTGCTGCTGCTCGGGGCAGCCGTCATTCAACATCTTTGCGGCAAAGTGCTTGTGCGTCCGGTCCTGCTCGGTAAAGCAGCGACGGTGTTGCAGATGGCCTGTGTGGTGTGGACGTTATTCAAATGGCCTTACAATTATCTGTATTACCTTGCCGTCGCGGCCACCGTCTGCACGGCCATTTCAGGACTCATCTATGTTTACGAAGGGATGCGTCAACTCAGCGCGAGCCCTTCGAGCTCACCGAGCGAGAAGCAGTGATGGCGGGGTGGTTGAGAATGTGAAACAATTTATTTCCAAATTATTTATGGGCAAAGAGCCGGAAATTAAGCTGAAAGAAGGAGAAAAGGCGCCGGCGTTTTCCGCTGCCACGAGTGGTGGAGGGCGCGTCTCGCTTTCGGACTTTAAATGCAAAAATGTGATCCTGTACTTTTACCCAAAGGATGATACTCCCGGATGCACAAAAGAAGCCTGTGCGTTCCGGGATTCGTTTGCGGATTTTAAAAAGAAAGGCGCAGTCGTGCTTGGCGTCAGTCCAGATTCCGCAAAATCACACGACAAGTTCGTAGAAAAGTTCAAGCTGCCGTTCACGCTGCTCGCAGACGAAGACAAATCAATCGTGCAGGCCTATGGCGTTTGGGGCGAAAAAGTGTTCATGGGACGCAAATATATGGGCACGCATCGGGTCACTTTTCTGATTGGGCCGGATGGCAAGATCAAAAAGATTTGGCCGAAAGTGAAGCCGGAGGAGCACGCGGCGGAAGTCCTGGCTGCGCTTTGAGGTTTGGCTCTTTTTTAAAACGTCGGGCCGAGCGGCCAGGGTGCAAATTCTTCATCGCCGATTCCCGCCAGTTCGCTCTTCGTTTTTTCGCCGTTGGCGACCGAGATGATCTTCTCGAAAATGCGCATCCCGACCTGTTCGACTGTCTCAGTGCCATCGAGAATGGTTCCGGCATTGATGTCCATGTCCTCGATCATGTGCTTATAGAGAAGAGTGTTGGTAGCCACCTTTATGCACGGCGCCGGTTTGCAGCCATAGACGCTGCCGCGGCCAGTGGTAAACACGCCGATGTTGCAGCCGCCCGTGACCAGGCCCGTCATGCTGACCGGGTCGTAGCCGGGAGTATCCATAAAACAGAAACCTGGCGTGGTGATTGGCTCGGCATATTTATATACGGCGGCGAGCGGCGATTGCCCGCCCTTTGCCACAGCGCCCAGGCTCTTCTCGTAAATGGTGGTGAGACCGCCTTCCTTGTTTCCGGGGGAGGGATTGTTGTCGATGGTCGCATGATGCATCCGCGCATGGTCTTCCCACCAGCGAATGATTGATACCAATTTTTCGCCGACCTCTCGCGAAACGGCGCGGCGCGTCAGCAAGTGTTCTGCACCGTATATTTCCGGGGTTTCCGCCAGGACTGAGGTCGCGCCGAAGCGCACGAGTTCATCGGAGGCGACGCCGAGGGCGGGGTTGGCCGTGATCCCGCTGTTGCCATCAGAGCCGCCGCAGTTTTCGGCCAAAATCAATTTGCTTATGGGCTGCGAACTGCGGCGTTGAGCATTGGCCATAGGGAGCAACTTGGATACGGCGGCCACGCCTGCCTCGACTGTTCTGCGGACACCGCCGATGCTCTGAATATTCATGAATTCCGGCGCGCTCTCGCCAAGTCGAACCGTATCCAGATTGTATTCCTTACGGATAAACTGTATCTGGTTCGTTTCGCAGCCCAGGCCGATCATGACATATCCGGCGATGTTCGGGTGGCGCGCAATGCCAGTCAGCACACGTTTCAGCAATTCATACGACTCACCCGGAGGAATGGCACAGCCGCCTTTATGAGTGAACGCCACCACGCCATCAACATTCGTAAAATCGCGGCGGAAATCTTCTGATTTGAATCTGTCGCGCACGTAATGTGAAACCGAAGCGGAGCAATTCACGCTCGAAATAACGGCTATGTAATTGCGCGTCCCCGCCATTCCACCAGGTCGCGCGTATCCTTGAAATTGGCGCATCTGGGTTGCCGGGTAATATTGAACCGGCTGCAAGTCTGCGCAAAATTGGTAGTCGCGTCCAAAATCACGCATCATGATATTATGCGTGTGGACGTGATCGCCCGGCGCAATTCGACTCTTGGCGAAGCCAATTATCTGCCCGTATTTCCGGATGGGCTCTCCTTCGGGAATTTCGACCAGAGCAATTTTATGCCCTTGCGGAAC
>DASWRJ010000450.1:0-4516 GCA_036403255.1 Verrucomicrobiia bacterium | reverse complement strand
ACTTTATAAATTCCGCGGCCTGGGTGGCGATTTTCAGGAAAGCGTTGGGAAATATTCCGAGGTAAAGCATGCCAGCCATGCAGACGTAGAGTATGAAGCGCGTGGGAATTGAAATAATGATGGGGCGCAGATCGCGCGAATCGCGGGACCAATAAATCGCCCGAATCACTCCGAAGTAATAATAAATAGAGATGAGCACTCCAGCGATGGCGATCGCGACCAACCAATAATAGGATGAATTAGTTGCCCCTTGTTCGAGCGCAGATTTGATCAAAAGAAACTTCCCGAAGAAGCCAGCCAGCGGTGGAATGCCGGCAAGCGAAACCATCGCGCACGTCATGGCGCTCGCCAGAAGAGGAGAGCGTTGGCCCAGGCCGTCGAGCGCGCTGATGTCCTCAACCTCAACCTGCCGCAGGACCAGGCAGAGCACCGCGAACGCGCCAAGAATCGTGAAGAGATAGCCACTCAGGTAATACAGGATGGCGGCGCCCCCAGTCGAATTTTTCAAATTTCCAGCCATGGCAGCCACACCCAAAAGCAAATAACCGGCTTGAGCGATGCTGGAATAACCCAGCAAGCGTTTGATGTTTTGCTGCGGCATGGCGCAGAGGTTTCCGTAAAGGATGGTGATGGCAGACATGACGATGAGCAGGTCTGTCCAATGAGCCGTAATTTCAGGCACCGCGCTGAAGAGCACGCGCAGGAGCAAAATAAATCCGGCAGCTTTCGACCCAATAGCGAGAAATGCCGTGGTCGGCACTGGCGAACCCTGGTAAACATCCGGTGCCCAAATTTGCAGCGGGAAAGCCGAGATTTTAAACGCAAGCCCCGCTACTACCAGCAGCAAGCCCATGAGAAAAAGTGGCTGGTTTGCGATTGACGCGGATTTGGCTGCCAATTCCGGAAAGGACATGGTGCCCGACATTCCATAGACCAGGGCGATTCCGTAAACTGTAAGCGCCGTGGAGAGCGCGCCCAGAATGAGATACTTCAGGCCGGCTTCGAGTGAGGGCAAGCGGTTGCGTTGAAAACTCGTCAGGATGTAAAACGAGACGGTAATTGTTTCGAGCGAAACGAACAGCATTGTGAAATCATTGGCGGACGCGGCGAACATCATGCCCGCCAAGGCAAAAACGAGCAGGCTGTAAAACTCTGAAATTCCAGTCTCGATGCGATCAGCGAATTCGACCGAAATTAGGAGCACTATTATAGCGGACAACAAAAAAAAGCGTTTAAAGAAGAGCGCGAGACCATCGACCATGAACGGCCCGTGACTTGCATCTGGCCCCATCGCGAAGGACACAGTCATGCCCGAAAATCTATAGAAACTGAACGCAAGAATGACGGCGAGGGCGGCGGCGGCACCGTAGCCGAGAGAACGTTTGTGCTGAGCGTCAGTCCAGAGATCAATGAGAAGCAGGGCAAGCCCAAGAACCAGCACCGCAATTTCCAGAATCATGTTGGATGCGTTCATGGCTTGGGATTAATTGCCGCGGTTTTGGTTTCAGCTTTTGGCTCGGGTTTGGCCATCTTAAGGATCAATTCCGCGCTCGGTTTGATTTTTTCGGTAAGGAGGCCTGGGAAACAACCGAATAAAATTAACGCGACTAGCAGGAGCGCAAAAGGGACTTTGCGCCAGAGACTCGCATCCTGAACGCTGTTCCAATTCTCATGAGCTGGGCCATGCCAGATGCTTCGAATGGCTCGCAACATGTAGATCGCGCCGATGACCATTGCGCCCCAGATAGCGGTCGTCACAAACCAATGGGCATGGTTGGAGTACGCGCCTGTCCACGCGCCGAACAGAACGAGAATTTCCCCGGCGAAATTGGCGAACCCTGGCAGGCCGCATCCGGCGAACATGGCCGCGATCATGACGGTGCCAATGAAGGGAAGCTTTGGCAGAAGTCCGCCAAGCTGTTGCATGTTGAGATTATTTGTTTGCTGATACAGATAACCGCTCAGGCCAAAAGTGAGTGCCACCAGCAAACCATGAGCAACCATGACAACAACTGCTCCAGTGATACCGAGCAAGTTCAAGCTGGCGATACCTAGAAAGACAAAGCCCATATGCGCGACACTGGAATTGCCGATTAACAAATTGAGATCGCGCTGACGCATGGCCACCCAGCCCACATGGATGATGTTGCCGAGGCAAAGGATGGCGAGAATGTTGACCCAGTTTTGCGCGCCTTCGGGCAAAAGCGGCAGAGCTATCCGAATCAAACCGTAGAGGCCAAACTTTTTCAAAACTCCCGCGTGCAACATCGCTGTGGCAGTCGGAGCAGCACCGTATCCGAGGGTGGCCCAGGTGTGAAATGGCCAAAGCGAAACCAGGATTCCAAAACCGAACATGAGCAGCGGAAATATGAAATTCTGCGCACCGAAGCCGATTGGATTTGTTTTCACGAAGTTGGTTAGCTCAACGATATCGAACGTGCGTGAGGCCGATGGAATCTGCAGATAGAGCGCGATCAACCCGAACAGTGCGATAAGCGCGCCGAGGCTGAGGTAAATAGTGATATTGAACGTGGCGTAATTTTTGTCCTCACCGCGGCCCCAGAGGCCAATCATAATAAAGGTCGGCACCAGAGCGAGTTCGTGAAAGAAATAAAAGAAAAAGAGGTCCAGCGAAGCAAACGCGCCGAGTATCCCCGTCGTCATCAAAAGAAGGAGAATGTAATAAAGTTTCTCGGAAGATTTGATTTCCCAGGAAACACACGCGGCGGCGAAGGCCACGATCGTGCCCATCAGAATCAGGCCCACGTTGATGCCATCCACGCCGAGATGATAATGGATGCCCAAGTTCTCCACCCAAAGCGTGTTGGTCTCAAATTGAAAACCGCCGGCGCCGGTTGGGAAATTGTAAAAAAGGAGCAGGCCCATCAGCATCGTGGCCAATGTTGAGCCAAGCGCAATCAGCCGAAAGACGAACCGGTAATTGCGCGGGATGCAGGCAATCAAAATGGCGGCTGCAAGCGGCAGCCAAACAATGGCATTCAAAATACTCATCGTAGAAAGAAATAGAGCAGCGCGGCCAGACCCAGGATGGTGAGAAAAGCGTAATTCTGCAAATTACCCGTTTGCAATAGTCGTAGGGCCCGTCCAACCACCTCGGTGGTTCCATGAATGCCTCGAACGCCTGCGCCAGCAATGAGCCATCGATCGATTCCATTCGCCAATTTGGAAAGCGCCTCGTGAGACATTGAAATGAGGTTTTGGTAGAGCTCGTCAAAATAGAAGCGATTACGCATGGTGCGGGCCAGCCAGCGGAGATGAAGGGGAATGGGATCCACGGGGGCGTTCAAGTAGAGGGCCCGGGCGAACGAAAAACCAAACGCCACCGCGGCCAATCCGGCCAGCGCGCCTAAAGGCGAGTGGCCAAAGGGGGCGAATACTTGCTCGAGCCAGGATAATTCCTGGCCCACTACTTCGGGCGCAAATTGGGCATCCAGAAAATGATTTATGCCCCACCAACCTGCGATGACGCTTGGGACAGCCAAAGCGATGAGCGGCCATTTCATCACACGCGGGGCTTCGTGGGCGTGCGGGGCGGATTCGGAGCGCGCACTGCCGCCAAACGCGACAAAGACGAGCCGAAACATGTAAAAGGTTGTGAGGAATGCCACGAGCGTGGCGATAATGAAGATGAAAGGATGGTCCTGCGCCGCGAGGCCGAGAATCTCATCCTTTGAATAGAATCCGCTGAATGGTGGAACACCACTCAAGGCAAGTGTTCCAATTAAGAACGTCCAATAAGTTACCGGCATCTTCTTCTTCAACCCGCCCATTTGCCAGATGTCCTGCTCATGATGGCAAACGTGGATAACCGCGCCAGCGCCCAGGAACAAGAGTGCCTTGAAGAACGCGTGCGTGGTGAGGTGATACATTGCTGCGGTCGGCCCGCCGAGGCCAACCGCCATTATCATATATCCAAGCTGCGAGAGTGTGGAGTAAGCGAGAATGCGTTTAATGTCGTTTTGCTGGACAGCTATGAGTGCGGCCAGGAGCGCAGTGAAACAGCCGACCCAGGAAATCACATCAAGGGCTGTGGTGCCTTGCAGCCACTCTGGGGCCCAGCCTGGCCACGCTTGTGGAGCCGCGTAGAGGAAATATGTTCGGCATAGCATGTAAACGCCGGCGGCAACCATTGTAGCGGCGTGGATCAGTGCGCTCACCGGAGTGGGACCTTCCATTGCGTCTGGCAACCAGACATGGAGCGGGAACTGCGCCGATTTGCCGACTGCACCGCAAAAGATAAGCAGACCCGCTAAAGTGGAGAGGGTGCCCAAAGCATCCGGATCATGGTTCAATTTCTGTTGGAGCTGACTAAAGTTAAGCCCATTGTAGGTGCTCGTGCCTAACGCGGCCCAGACCAGAATAATGCCAAGGATAAACCCGAAGTCGCCAAGGCGGTTAGTAATAAAAGCTTTCTTGGCTGCATCGGCAGCAGCAGGCCTCTGATACCAAAAGCCAATCAGCAGGTAACTGGAGAGACCAACCAACTCCCAAAACA
>DASWRJ010000449.1:0-3072 GCA_036403255.1 Verrucomicrobiia bacterium | reverse complement strand
TGAAGCCCTCCGAACTAAACTTTTCCCGCTGGCAGCATTGATTACACCTAATATTCCTGAAGCAGAAGCATTCACTAACCGTAAAATCCAAAATTTAGATCAAATGCACGAGGCCGCGAGTGCGATGGCGGAAAACTTTGGCTGCCCTATCCTGCTCAAGGGTGGCCATCTGTCCGGGAAGACTTCCATCGACGTTCTCCACGTAAGCTCCGAATCCTTCGAACTCACCGCTCCGCGAATGCGCGGGATTAAAACCCATGGCACAGGCTGCACATACTCAGCGGCTATTACCGCATTGCTCGCGCGAGGTGCTACTTTGCGGGAGAGTATTACCCTGGCGAAACGTTTTATGTCCTCAACCATCGAGAATTATGCTATCATAGGCAAACACCACGTCCTTTAACTTTATGCGCTATCTAATCCCACTTGCGACATTGTTTTGCCTTGCCACGCCCGTGCTCGCCGCGCCAGAGCCATTGATTGTCAAAGTTTGGCCAGGGACTCCACCTGGTGAATCGGGCAACATTGGACCTGAGCGAACTCGCCTATCACCAAAATTGGAGCGCAAACAAGTCGAAGTCACCGAACAAACCAAACTCATCACCGGAGTCAGCGAACCGACGATCACGATTATTCGGCCTGCCAAAGAAAAAGAAACTGGCACTGCCATCCTTATTTGCCCAGGTGGTGGTTACTGGGATCTCTACTGGCAGCTCGAAGGCGAGGAAGTCGCGAGCTGGCTCAACTCCATCGGAGTCACTGGCATTATCCTGAAATATCGGGTGCCGCGGCGGCTTGATGAGCCGAAAGGCGAACCAGCACGTCGCCCGCTCCAGGATGCTCAGCGCGCCCTAAGCTTGATTCACAGCCGGTCGAATGAATGGAAGATTGCACGCATTGGCGTGATCGGTTTTTCCGCTGGCGGTCATTTGGCCATCGCTGCGGCCACACAATTTGATCAACGCTCCTACCTAGCTCTGGACGAAGTTGACGCCTTCAGTTGCCGGCCTGATTTTTCGATCGGGGCGTATTCTGGGTATTTAAAAGCAAAGGACAAAGACGAGCTCGCTCCCGGGTTGCAGGTACCCGCGGGTACGCCGCCGATATTCCTTGTCCATGGAAGTGATGACATTGTTAGCCCGCCTGAAAATAGTGTGGTTATGTATCTGGCGCTCAAGAGGGCTGGCGTATCGGCTGAACTGCATGTTTACGCTAACACTACCCACGATTTCGGCGTCCGCACGAACGAGCATCCTCATTCGCAATGGACTGCGCGTTGCGCCGATTGGCTGCGGGAACTGGGGTTCTTAACCAATTCGATCCCGAAATAATCTCGTTACTGCGCAGCGGGATGACGCTTGCGCAAATTCTCCAGCGCCTCGTCCATCCATTCCTTGCTGGGCAGGGCGTATGGTCGGAACGTCTCCAGGTAGCCCTCCTGCTCGTTGTAAAAAAGCGCGCGGTGCATGCCCAAATTGCTCGCCTTGGGGCTGTCGATCAGGCTGGCCGAATCATTCGCGCTCATTTGGAACAATACCCGCATTTCAAATTCGCTGAATCCTTTCCGGCTCAGGTAACGATTTACGTTATTGTAAGTGTCACACGTGACAATGACATGGATGCCCAGCCGCGCGCCCTCGGTCAGAAGAGTGTTTAGCGAAGCGGCAGGGTTAGGCACAGCGTCAGCTTCTCCGCTGCTAAATCCGAAATCTTCTTCAAAGCGGAGTTTATTGAATTTCTGTATGCCATGGATGAACAGGAAAATAGGGGGCGTATCTGTCGATCCCTCATCGTTTCGCTTCTTCATCTCGGCGACGAGCCCAGCCATGGTCTCGGCCAATTCGCCTTGTTTTACCATTGTCGCGTGCGTCGGCAAACCTGCCACCAACTTCTCCAGCCAGGCACGCTGCGGTGAATCCGGCGTGCTCCCATCCAGCAACAGCAAGCGAGCGCCTTGGTTCGGATACTGGCCTGCCAGCGCCAGCAGACCAAGAGAAACGATGGACAAAACGGCTTCTTCGCGCTGGCCCACGATGAGCACGTTGTTGCCGCTTTGCCGGTGAAACAGGGCTTCGGTTGGGCCTTTGATCGAGTTCGGCGCGCCCATCCACATGCGAGGAGAAGTAATACGCTGGGGCGGGCCACTCGTGATCAATTCGTGCAAAGGCACGTTCTCGCGCACATCGGACGGAGCGTTGCCTTCGAACACAATGGGGCCGGGATAATTTCGTCCATTCTGATCGGCCCGCGCTCGCACCTTCGCCAAGCATTCATCCCGATGATCGTCCGAAAGCCACACTACCTGGAACGGGCTGTTCCCCTCCAGAGCGCCAGCCGCGTCGTTGTAAATGCCTTCGCCGGGGCGCGAGAGCAGACGCGGGGCGGGATTGCTGTCGTCCATGATGAGATAGGCGTCCGCTTCGTTGCATTGCAGTGCGATGCGGATGACCATCTGACCCAATGTTGTGCGCGCCACAGTGTAAGCGCCACCAAGCGTTTGCGATCCGAGAATCACGTGAATACCAAAAGCGCGGCCCTGCCGCACAATGCGGTCCAGCAGGAGCGACGCCGTTTGCGCGATCTTGTCATCCTCGACGAAAAATTCCTGAAATTCGTCAATTACCAGCAGCGTCCGCGGGATCGGCTCTTTTCCGCCGGCTTTTTTAAATCCTGCCACGTCTTGCACCCCGAGGTTACGGAACATATCGCCACGGCGTTTCAATTCATCATCGAGCCGTTGCAGGACACTCAACCCAAATTCGCGATCACTCTCAATGGCCACGACTCGCGCATGCGGCAATCGATTTGAGGCATAGCACTTAAATTCGACGCCTTTCTTAAAATCGATCAGATAAAACTCGACCTGCTCGGGGCTGCACCACAAAGCGAGGTTGGTCACAATCACATGGAACAACGTCGATTTTCCGGAACCTGTCTTGCCCGCCACCAGTGCGTGTTGCTGCGTGCCGCGCCCCATGGCCAGATACTGCAACTTCGTCGCGCCGGTGCGGCCGATGGCCACGCGTAATTCGCTGGTAGTTTCCGAAGCCCACATTTCGTTTTCGTCGGGAG
>DASWRJ010000448.1:0-4663 GCA_036403255.1 Verrucomicrobiia bacterium | reverse complement strand
CGCCCTACCTTTGCTTATGGTGCGGCGGGCAGCGGAGTGCCCGCCCTACCTTGTTTATGGCGCGCGTGCAGTGGAGTGAGCGCCCTACCTTATTATGTCACTTAACTTCGTAGCACCAGAGGCAGTTATGGTCGCGGATATAGAGCCGGCCATTGGCGACGACGGGATAAACCCAGGCCTTTTCCATGGATTGCGTGCGCTTCGGCTGCTCGGGCGGAGCGAACCGGCCATGCGGGTGATAGCCATCCGGTGAAGCTTCGACCAGCGCCACTTCGCCATTCTCCCCATGCAAGTAGAGCCGGTTGTCAGCGTAACAAAGCGACGCGGCCCCGAGGGCGCGCTCTTCCCATTTTATTTTGCCGGTGGCGAACTCAATGCAGAGCATGGCCTGGGCAGTAGTCCCGTAAAGATAGTCACCAACTTTTACTGACCCGCCTATGGCTGTCGGGAGTTTGCTTTCAAAATAGATTTGTTCGGCTTCGATCTTTCCATCGACCGCCTTTAGCTTCACCGCGCCGCCGCCTGTGCCGGCAGAGCCGACGTAGATCGTATCGCCACTCGCGACTGGGGTCGGAATATTCGCACCATATTTACTGATTGGTTTGGCGTAGCGCCAAAGCAATTTTCCCGATTTGGCTTCCACTCCGACGAGGCCCTTTTCTAAAAGCTGCACATACTGTTTCACGCCGGCAACCTCGAGCACGATAGCCGAGGCGAAAGCAGCATTATCAGCCTCTGGCAATGCACATTTCCAGAGCACCTCGCCGTTTTTTTTGTTTAGCGCCAGCAAGGTGGCGTCGGAGCCGCCCGGAGTGCAGATCATCGCATCACCATCGACAAGGGGGGATTCCGAGTAAGCCCATACTCCTGGTTTCCCCCCGAAATCAGTGCGCAGATTCTTTTGCCAGCGGATCTTACCATCCGCCAGATTGACGCAGGCGATGTCGCCATCGGACCCAAGAGCGTAAAGCGATTGGCCTTCAACGGTTGGAGTGGAGCGGGCCGCTGGAAAACTTGGCTGCTGTTTTGGATTGCCGACTTTGCCGAGACGCGTGGACCAGATCGGCTGACCATTCTTCGCTGAGCGAGCCACGACCGATTCGTTCTCCACGCCTTGGTTTTCGAGGAGATAAAGGCGGTCGCCCACGACGGCTGGAGTGGAATAGCCGGAGCCGGCGTCTCGGATGCTCCAGGCAAGTTTCGGCCCGGAAGGCGGCCACTCTTGCAAGAGACCGGTTTCTTTGGAGATACCGTTGCGTTGCGGGCCGCGCCATTGTGGAAAATCGTTAGCGAAGAGTGTTCCGCAACCCAGCAGGAAAATGAAGAAGTAGCATTTCATAGGTTCTATCTGCGGGACTATGGCAAGGATGAAGGGCCGCGTCTAGCGCATCTGTGTCCACCAGGGAATGCTCACGGCATTACCAGATGCACGAGGACGCACTAGAAGATAAGGAATTATTTCGGAAAGAACTGCTTAATTAATTTACTCGCCGCTTCATCGCAACCTCCAAAAGCCTCATCAGAGCCCGTATTGGTCGCGACAATCACGGCGCAATTTAAATCCGGAGCCATCCAGACAACGACGTAAAACATTGTATTCGAACCATTGTGCATTAGGGCACGGTCACCGGCCCATTGCCTTTTCAACACCACCCAGCCGAGGGCGTAGTCGTCCCCGGCGGAGGTATGAAGTTTTTTGAAGGAATCGGCCTTCAGCAATTTGGAGCTGCCTCGCTCGCCGGCCATGTGAAATGCGGCGTAGGCTGCAAGGTCGGCGAGTGAACAATGCACGGCCCCGGCGGGGCTAATGGCGAGCGGGTTGTCCGCGGTGGGCCCGGGAGGCACTGCCTCCTGGCCGTTGAACAGACTCTTCTTGTGGCCCCACGGTTGATCCATTTTGCCCGGAGTGCCAGGAGCGCCGAAGCCCGCCGAGGTCATTCCGAGGGGTTCGAACAGCATCGTTCGCAATAATTCTTCCCACGGTTTTTGCGCTGCCTTCTCGAGCATTACGCCTGCAATGGCGTAACCTTGATTGGAGTAGATGTGTTTCGTGCCGGGTTTGGCTTCGGGGCTGCGCGCAAGGAGTCCTTTCACAAAATCCAGGCGCTGCTCGGCGGGCGTCCCGCTCGCATACCAGGCTTTGGTCCACAAGTCGCTGGGCGCTTTGCCCGGCGCGCCGCCACGATGCGCCAGCAGTTGCTCGAGGGTGACGTCGCGATAATCGGGATCAATTTTATCCCCGAGTTCTGGAAAGGATTTTCCAATCGTGGTCGTCCAGGAAATTTTTCCTTGTTCAACCAGCATCGCTGCTACTGTTGCCGTCATGGATTTTGTGACCGACCCGAGGTGAAACTTGTCATTGACGGTGACCGTTTCGGCCCCGCCCAGCATGCGGAAACCGACCGCGTTCGTCGTCACGATTTTTCCATCCACCACGACGGCGGCGGCCAGCGCAGGGAATTTGTGCTTCACCCGAACCGCTTCGAGCATTTGCGATGTCGGATCAGCATAGACAATCGTCGGCTGTTTGGCCTCTTGCCCGCGAACAAATATTATCGCGCCGAGCGACAGCAGCACGATGGCGATGGGCATTGCTTTTGTGAGCATGTTTTTCTTTTTGGGTTCAGGTTGTGAAATGAGTTCATCGAAATGGAGAGAGGCTTCGAGCTCGCACTTGAGCGGCACGAGGTGTTTATTGACCGCGCGCTGGTTCAGCCAATAAATGAATGCATAGACCGCCGTCACAAAGACGAAGTAACTGAGGTCGGATGAGAGCGAGGGGTGGAGGCCGCAATAAAAAACAAGCGCGCCAACGTAGAGAGGCAGAAGGTACCACCAGAAGATCGAGCTCAGCAGGTGGATTTGAACTTCCACTTTCTGCAATTCACTTTGGAGCGCCTTAGTGATGGGCGCATCGGGCTCGGCTTTGGGCACGCTGCGTTTCTTGCGAATGGGATACCAGCAAATAAATGCGCTCGCTAATACAAGGATGACGCAGCCGATTTTCGGCGCGAGCGCGTTTACTTTGAAAAAGGCGCGGCTAAACCAGATAATGATGAAAATTGCAGCCAAAGTTTCCCGCCAATCCCGCCAGAAAATCGTGCGATGGAACCTCTTCATTTTTTGTTTCATTGCGGCGATTTGTTTCTCATCCGGCCGGATTGGGGGCATGTCGAACCGCTGCTCCTGCCACAATTGTTTTAAGGCGTCGTCGTGCATGGGGTCTCCTTGATTAAGGCTGAGAGTTTCTTTTTCGCGCGATGCAACATCACGCCGACGTTGCTTTCGGTGATGCCCAGGACTGCGGCGATTTGTTCATAACTTAAATCTTCGAGGAATAATGTGATGGTCGCCTTCTCCAAGCCGTCGAGTTGAGATATCGCCTGAAACATTTGCGAAAGCTGTTCCCTTTTGTTCGGATCATTGGAGGAAAGATCCTCGGGAATTTCCTGCAACTGATTCCCATGGCAGTCCGCCACCTGGGCGCGGCGGGACTTGTCCTTGCGTACGAAGCTTAGGGCCGTGTTCAGCGCGACTCGATAAAGCCAGGTATTCGCAAATTGATCGGTTTTTAAATTGGGCAATGCCCGCCAGATTTGGAAAAGAATTTCCTGATAAAGATCATCCTTATCTGTCGAGTTCCACGCATAAACGCGGCAAATTTTCAGGATCTTGGGCCGGTTTTCCCGCAGCAATTCCAGGAATTTCCCGTCATTTATCGAATCAGAATTCACTTTGACTTAACCTGATTAGTCGCAGGGAAGAGAAAAAACTTACAGAAAAGTTTTTTTGGACTTCGAATCGCGGAGCGCGGGCGTCTTCACGGATGCGGATTAAAGCTGGTAAAAGCTGTAATCACTGCTTCGGGGCCGGCCCGAATTGCCGTGAGCAACTGGTGCGAGTGCTGTTGCCACAAAGGTGGGATGGGCAATTTTGTAGTTCAAACAACGACAGCTTTTTCAGAGCGATACTACACAAATTCTTGATGATGACAGGGCTTGTGCCTTCTACACTGACAAACAGCCAGAGTCTGTCCTGAGCGGGACGGGTGCAATTGCAGCTCTGGAAGTGAGAATGACCTAAGAAAGGCACAATAGTATAAATCCGATACTGCCACCTCACTCGGCGGATCCGTGGATGATATTCCACGAAGGCTTCTATTTTTATTGCGAAAGCAAGCTGCAGCGGAACATTCACATCCGTAAAGCGCGCACCATTCACGGCATTGCCGAGGACATCGGCACGTGCGTGTGGACGGCGCCCTCGGAAGGCGGGAATTGCCACGGAATCTGGGCGCCGGAACTGCATCTTTTCAACGGCAAATGGTACATCTATTTCGCCGCTGATGACGGGCGCAACATCAATCATCGCATGTGGGTGCTCGAATCCGAGGGGAGCGACCCTTTTGGCCCTTATTACTGTCACGACCCTCTCGAGACCTCCGGCTGGGCCATTGACGGCACGCCGCTGACGCTCGACGACGGGCGGATGTTTTTTATCTGGTCCGGCTGGCCGGGCAAACGGAACGGCAAACAGAATATCTACATCGCACCGATGAAGAGCCCGACTGAAATGGCCGGGCCGCGCGTGCTCATAGCCACCCCGGAGCAACCTTGGGAACGAGTGGCCATGCCGATCTGCGAAGGTCCGCAGGTGCTGAAGA
>DASWRJ010000447.1:0-7830 GCA_036403255.1 Verrucomicrobiia bacterium | reverse complement strand
AGCGTCTCATGGAAATGATGTTGATTACCTCAACGCACTACTCGGGGCGGGATCCGATCCAAAGTACTCCTCGGAGTTTGGGTGGACAGCGCTTATGGTGGCCGCCGCGTATGGATCTGCACCAATGGTGGATGCGTTGATAGAAGCAGGGTCCGATGCCAATGCAGCGGATAAGAATTGCGGTGGGCAAACCATTTTAATGTGGGCTGCACGGAGTGGCCGAGAGGCAAAGAAAAAGATCGTCTCCCTCCTAAAAGCCGGAGCTAATGCCAACGGCACAAGTGACAATGGCTGGAATGCACTGATGTCTGCGGCATACTCTGGGGACATAGAGGCCGTCGAAGCGCTCCTTCAGGCTGGATGCGTTGCTCGCTATAAGACAAAAGATGGAACGACCGTCCTAATGGCAGGAGCACGCTCAGGAAAAGCGAATGTAGTACGACTGCTCATTAAGGCAGGCGCGGAGGTTAACTCAGCGGATGGGCAAGGAATGACGGCATTAATGAAGGCGGTAGAAGGTTACGACACCGTCGGCGCAGTGGAAGCACTACTGAAAGCCGGAGCAGATCCAAACCAAAAAAACCAGCAAGGCAAGACAGCGCTTGAGATGGCTCAGGGATCAGACCATTCGGGCGCAAGCCAGGTAGTGGATGCCCTTAAGCCAGTAACGAAATTAAAATGATGTCTGAAGGCGCGGAGCCGATAAGCGACTGGATGCCACCCTGCCATTTCCCTGTTTGTTCAAGTCTATTCCTGCTAATTTTGGAAGTTTGTGTCCCAAACGCAAACCGACTAGAATCCAATCCTCCAGTGTAGATCTCAGTTCCTGCTCGCATCCTTTAAGAGCGTTGTGAAAAGCGATAACGCCGGGAGCCCTATTTTGCTTTACATGCGCACGCCATTTTCTGACAAATCCCGAGCACACACGAGCATGGCTTTCTCGTTTAGTGCAGCCACTTTGATGTGACGAAAAAAAAGACATTCTTAACTCCGCCCAACGGCTACTCACGCCCCTGGTGCCGGCTTCTCTCCGGGCTCCAGCTCATATGCTTGCTCGCTGGCTGCGCGCATTTCCAATCACAACCATTAGACCCATCCAAAAACGCCGATGCATTCGAAGCCCGCACCCTCGCCGATTCCGGCCTGAGGGCCTACCTGGAGAAGAATGGGGTTTCAGGTGAATGGCCGGCCACCATGTGGGATATTCGCTCCTTAAGCCTCGCCGCGCTTTATTACCACGCTGATTTGGATCTGGCCCGCGCCAAGTGGGCAGGAACCAAAGCGGGCATCAAGACTGCACGCGAACGGCCTAATCCAACGCTAAACTTTAACCCAGCCTTTGACGCCACGACTCGTATCCCTTCGCCCTGGATCTTGACTCCTGCGCTTGATATTCCCGTGGAAACTGCAGGCAAACGAGGCTACCGCATCGCACAAGCCACTCATCTTTCCGAAGCAGCGCGCCTCAATATCGCCATGGTTGCCTGGCAGGTGCACAGCCGCGTCCGCCGTACGTTGCTGGAGCTTTACGGTGCTCGCGAGATGGAGTCTCTGCTCAAGGAGCAGCAGGCATTGCAATCTGAAAACCTGCGCCTGCTGGAAGGCCAGCAAAGCGCGGGCGCTATTTCTGCCTTCGAGCTGACCCAGGCCCGTTTAGCCGCCAATACCACCCGCCTGGCTCTTTACGATGCAGAACGCCAGCGCGCTGAAGCCCAACTCTTGCTGGCCGAGGCCGTGGGTGTCCCCGCCGCCGCGCTGGAGCACGTCGCATTTTCATTCACGAACCTCATCGAATTGCGCGGAGACATTCCTGACACCGAAGCGCGCCGCAAGGCGCTCTTGAATAGGCCGGATATCCTCGGGGCGCTCGCTGAATATTCCGCTAGCCAAGCTGCCCTGCAGCTGGAGATCGCCAGGCAATATCCGGACGTGCATTTGAATCCCGGTTACGAATTCGATCAGGGCGATAACAAATGGTCCCTCGGCTTCTCCGTCACGCTGCCTGTCCTGAACCAAAACAAAGGCGCTATCGCCGAAGCTCGGGCGCACCGCACTGAAGCGGCGGCAAAGTTTAGCGCCCTTCAGGCTCAGGTGATTGGAGAAATTGAACGCGGCTTAGCAGTCTATCGTCTCGCACTCAAAAAGAAAACCGAGACCGATGCCATACGCGACAATCTTTTGAAGCAGGAAAAAATCGCGCAAGGCATGCTCGATGCCGGGGAAATCTCGCGCAGCGATATAGCGGCTCTGCGCCTACAACTTAGCGCCTCTGCCCTCGCACGCCTGGATGCCCTCACCAGATCTCAACAAGCCCAAATACAACTCGAAGAGGCATTGCAAATGCCCCTTTTTCAATTGCCCGGTGATTTGCAAAGTTTTCCGCGCCCTCTGGGCGTTGTGAAATAATTCTTATGAAGAAGCTGATTTTCATCGTCGTTTTCCTCGCCGTCACGGGCGTCATGGTCTGGCTGGTTTGGTTGCGCCCAGTCAAAGAAGCGCCTGAACAGCAGAAACCAGAGGCAGATGTCCCGGTGCATGTCGGCAAAATCGTGCGCACAACGTTGCGCGATTATGCAGTCGCTTACGGTTTTATCGAGTCAGCCCCAAAGGCTAGCGCCAAAATCGCACCTTCCGTCCCCGGAGTTGTGGCCTCTGTTAAATGTGCCGAGGGGCAGCAAGTCGAGTCGGGCGCGATTCTTTTTCAACTCGAGAGTCGCGCCGCCGATGTTGCGGTTGAATTCGCCGAAAAAATTGTCGAGCGCCAGAAAAAACTGGCGCAACTTGAAGGCACTTCGCAAAAAGCCCTTCAGGATAGTGAACAACAGCTCGCCACTGCTCGCGCCCAGCAAGCCATCCTGCAAATCCGCTCTCCACTCTCAGGCGTCGTCAGCAAAGTAAACGTCAAAGCCGGAGAAGCCGCCGACCTCACGACTGTGCTGGCCGAAGTGGTCAATCCTGACCTGCTGGTCGCCACTTTCAATTTATCCAGCGCTGATTTGGTTATGCTCAAAGCCGGCCAGCCCACCGAAGTCATGGCGGTTGATTCTACGAATGCGGTGAATACAACCCTTACTTTTGCCAGTCCACAAATGGATCCCAAAACCGGCTCCGGCCTGGCCCGTGCTGCCTTGCCGCCCCACACCGGTTTGCATCCTGGCCAAATGGCCAAAGGCCGCATCATTATCCAGGAGCATAAGAACTGTTTGGCTGTGCCATTGGCCAGCGTTGCGAAGCAAGCTTCCGGAGGGACATTTATTGCCGTGGTCGATGGCGAAAAGGCGACCCTCAAACCCGTCAAACTCGGCCTGCGCAACGGCGCTCTCGTCGAAATCGAGGGCGAAGGTCTAGCGCCTGATACGGATGTCGTCACGGACGGCGCGTACGGCTTGATTATGACCGAGCAATTCGCCACCAAAATTCGTGTCGTTAACGAATAGCCAGTTCCGAAGCAGCCGCATGAAAAATCTCATCGCTCCGGGTCAATTTGCCATTCGCAATCGATTGACGATCATTTTTATAAGCTTTGCCTTGTGCCTTGGTGGCGCTTATGCCGCTTTTCATCTGCCCTCTTCTGTTTTTCCTCAAACCAATTTCCCGCGTGTGGTCATCATGGTGGACAACGGCGTGATGCCTGCCGATGAAATGATGGCCACAGTCACTCGTCCCATCGAAGAAGCGATGAAGGACATTCCAGGTGCCGTGCGTGTTCGTTCGGTCACTGGCCGTGGCTCTGCCGCTATCAGCGTGTTCTTTTCCTGGCGCACGGACATGGTGCAAGCCGAACTCTACGTAGATGGACGCATTAACCAGATCCGCTCCACCATGCCCTCAACTGTCTCCACCACCACCCGCCGCTTGACCTTCTCGGCATTTCCCATTTTGGGCATCAGCTTGACCAGCCCGCGCCGCAGCAGCATGGAACTTTGGGAAATCGGCCGCTACGAAATCAAACCGCGGTTTCTACGCATTCCGGGCGTGGCTCGCGTGGATCTCGTCGGTGGCCGCACACCGGAATATCATGTCATTGTCGATCCACTCCGGCTCCAGGCGGCCAACTTAACTTTGGCTCAAGTCACTGATGCTCTCTCGAAGAACAACCAGATCACCGCCACCGGCATGCACGAGGAGAACCACACCTTGTATTTGGCTGTCGTGGATGGCCGCGTCCATAACATTCCCGAAATCGAACAGATGCTTGTCACTGTCGCCAATGGCCGCGCCATCCGCATCCGCGATTTTGCCCGCGTCGAGCGCGGGCCAGAACCCGCCTTCAATGTCGTCACCGCTGGAGGCGTTCCCGCCGTGCTGCTCAACGTACGCAGTCAGCCAGATGGCAGCACCCTCGATATTGCCAACGGCCTGAACGAAGTCATGGATCAACTGCGCCGCGAATTGCCGCATGATTTGCAAATTGTCAGTTTTTACGATCAATCTCTCCTCGTGCGCGCCTCCGTCGGCAGCGTCTGGGACGCTATCCTTTTCGGCCTCGTTCTTTCTGTAATTATCATTTATCTATTCCTCAAAAACTTGGGCACGACTCTCACCGCTATCATCGTCATACCCGTCACCGTGCTCGTCACACTCCTGGCCATGAAAATCGCGGGCATGAGTTTGAACATCATGACGCTCGGAGGCATTGCCGCAGCCATTGGCCTGGTCATTGATGATGCCATTGTCGTGGTCGAAGGCATTTATGCAAAACTCTTGGCCGGTGAGTCTCGCCTTGAAGCAGTGCAGAAAGGCATTGGCGAACTCCTCCTCCCGTTAATCGGCTCCACCATGACTCCCGTGGTGGTCTTCATTCCTCTGGCTTTTCTCGACGGCATCACGGGTGTCTTCTTTCGCGCCCTGGCGCTCACAATGGTGGTTGCATTGTTAACGTCTCTTTTCCTGGCCCTGACGTTAACGCCTTCACTGGCCGCCTGGTTTTTGCGCGAGCGTGAACACATCGAGCGCGGTCATGCGCCTAGGAATGTCGAAGGTGGGTTTCTGCTCACTCGCGTGCTGCGGCTATATGAGTCCATCCTTCGTGCCGCTTTGAATCATCGCTGGCTCACCTTGGCCGCCTGCGTGGTAGTGCTCGTGCTGGGCGTTGGCATTTATCAACGCCTCGAAAGCGAATTTCTCCCGCCTATGGACGAAGGCGGTTTTGTCATTGATTACGTTGGCCCGCCAGGCACGAGCCTTGCCGAAACTCATCGCCAATTGCTAATCGCCGAAAAAATTCTCACAGCCAACACCAGCGTCGAAAGTTACTCCCGCCGCACCGGTGCCGCGCTCGGCTTCGAGGTCGTCGAGCCGAATACTGGCGATTTCCTCGTCAAGCTCAAGCCGCCCGGCCAGCGCCATCGCGCAACTCAGGATGTAATCGCTGATTTACGCGCCGCCTTCAACGCCACATTGCCCGATATCGAATGGGAATTTCCCGGAATCCTCGGTGACCTCATCGGCGATCTCATGTCTGAACCCGAACCGATTGAAGTTAAACTGTTTTCCACCGACATCGATTTCCTCAAACGCAAAGCTCCCGAAGTCGAAGAGCAAATCAGCAAAGTCAAAGGCGTAGTGGACACTAAGAACGGCTTGGTCTACGCCGGCCCCAGCGTCAAATTCACTCCCAACTATCCCGAAATGGAACGCTTTGGCCTGACTTCGGGCGACATCGCTGCTGCCCTCAATACCGCCATGCTCGGCCAACCCGCTTCCTCCGTCCTCGAAGGTGATCGCGTCATCTCCATCCGTGTGCTGGCTGAGAAAAAGGATATTGCCCGAATGGACGACTTGCGCAACCTCCCATTGCGCGCCCCGGATGGCACCTTGCTCAAACTCTCCCAGGTCGCTTCTATCGAAGAAACCCCCGGCCAACTGGAACTGCATCGTGAAGACCTCAGGCAAATCGTCGCCATCACCGGTCGCCTCGAACATCGCGACATGGGTAGCGCCATGGCCGATATTCAAAAGAAGCTCGCTCTCGATAAATCCATTCCCCCTGGCACCATTGAATTGGGCGGGCTTTACAAACAGCAGCAGGACTCTTTCCGCAACCTCGTGCTCGTTCTCGCCATGGCCATCTTTCTTGTCTTTGCTGTCCTGCTCATGGAGTTTCGTTCTTTTTACGAGCCGTTTGCCATCATGTTCGGCGCTATCCTCGCCATGTTCGGCACCGTCCTTGGCCTTTGGATTACTGGTACATCGCTCAATGTCGTTTCCTTTCTCGGTGCCATCATTGGCGTCGGCATTGTCGCTAAAAACGGAATTTTGATGCTCGATTTCGTGGACCACCTGCGCGCGGAAGGGCTCAGCCTCGAAGATGCGCTCGTTCGCTCTGGCCACCGTCGCTTGCGTCCGGTCCTGATGACGTCAATGGCGGCCGCGTTTGGCATGTTGCCATTGGCTTATGGCATCGGGAGCGGCGCGGATATGCTCAAGCCGTTGGCCATCGCGGTCATTGGTGCGCTGTGTACATCCGTGCTCTTGTCACTGGTTGCGACGCCGACTGTTTACTATTTACTGCGCAGGCTCTGCGAACGCAACGAAAGGCCCGCAACCCCAGTTTCCCCGAATTACGGGACTTGACACCGGCTTTGCCTTTTTGCCTATCCTCCGCTTTAATATATTCTAATCGAATTATGAAATTCTTCCGCGCACTTGCCGCTCTCACTTTAGTTTCGGGTTTCGCGTCTCTCTCTCCGGCTGCCGCCACCAAATATCATTTTATTAAGGACATTCCCATCGGCGGAAAGGCGCAGTGGGATTACCTTTGTGTCGAGCCTGAATCCCAGCGGCTCTTTGTTTCCCACGGCACAAAAGTCGAAGTCATAGATTTGGCAAAAGGCTCTGTTATCGGCCAAATAGACGACACGCCAGGCGTGCACGGCATTGCTCTTGCCCCCCAATTGGGCCGCGCCTTTGTCAGCAACGGAAAGGAAAATACTGCCAGCGTTGTGGACCTAAAAAGCCTCAAGACGCTCATGAAAGTGGCCACCGGTGCCAATCCTGATGCCATTCTCTTCGAGCCTGTGCAAAACGAAGTTTACACGTTTAACGGCAAGGGTAAATCTTCCACTGTCTTTGATGCCCAAAGCGGCAAAGTGGTTGCCACCATCGACCTTTCTGGAAAACCCGAGTTCGCCACAACCGACGGCAAAGGACGCCTCTATGTGAACCTCGAAGATAAAAGCCAGGTTGGCGTCATTGACAGCAAAGCCCGCAAGCTTATCAACAAATGGCCTATTGCGCCCGGTGAAGCCGCCAGCGGCATGGCCATTGATCTCGCGAAGCATCGCCTGTTCCTTGGCTGCGATAACAAAAAAATGGTAAAGCTCGATATCATCTCCGGCAAAGTCGTCGCGAGCGTCCCGATCGGTGCTGGAGTAGATGCCTGTGCCTTTGACCCGGGAACCAGCCTCGCCTTCAGTTCCAATGGCGAAGAAGGTACTACCACAATCGCCACTGCCGAAAATCCTGATAAACTCATCGTTGTGCAGACGCTGAAAACGGTTGTCGGCGCTCGCACCATGACCGTTGACCCTAAAACCCATTACATTTACCTCCCTGCCCCGACACCGGCATTTCGAGTCCTGGTTTATGGACCTGAGCAATAGTCCCGCACTCCGATATAGAACACTCAAAGACCTTACTCTTGCGCTGGGGGCAGGAAAATTCATTTGATTTTGCAGGGAAACTTGCCAAGAATGCTCCCGTGGTTTGTTCCGCGTAAGTTTTAATCGCTTTTCCCAAACTAACGCGGAACGTTTTTTCTTCAGCGCGCGTGGCAAGGTTCACGCTATTTTCCCGCGTAGTTGCCGTCCTTTGCAGCTTGGCAATGTA
>DASWRJ010000446.1:0-7823 GCA_036403255.1 Verrucomicrobiia bacterium | reverse complement strand
GTCCCGACGCTGGCCTTTAAAGAACTCGAACTGACCAGCATCCCGAGTGGGGAACGGACCAAAGTTTTTTTCTCCAGCGGCACCTCTTTGGCAAAGACGAGCCGCCATTTCCATTTCAGTGCTTCGATGCAGATTTACGAGGAATCGCTTTGGCTCTGGTTCGAGCGCTGTTTCCTGGCCAATAAACGTGCGGGCATGGCGTTTCTTTATTTAACACCGCCCGCCGGGCAAGCTCCGCATTCCTCCCTGGTGCATATGTTTGCTACGATTGCGCGGCGGGCAGGGACCGCGGAATCTCACTTCGGGGCCGAGGCGCAACCGGATGGTTCATGGTCAGTAAATGAACATGCTTGCCTCGATTTTCTCGAACGTGCCATCGACGAAAATCAGCCAATTGAGGTGTTGGGCACGGCTTTTACTTTTGTGCATTTGCTGGATGCACTCTCCAGCCGAAAGCTGGCTCTGCGTTTGCCTGCCGGTTCGCGCGTGCTGGAAACGGGTGGATACAAAGGGAGATCGCGCGTGCTCACGAAACCGGAGCTGCATAAGCTGATTTCGCAAGTGCTGGGCGTGCTGCCAACTCATATTGTTTCCGAGTATGGCATGAGCGAGTTAAGTTCACAGGCTTATGACGAGATGCTTGGGGACGTATCAACTGAACCTCATGGTTCGAATTCTGACGCGGTTGCCGCCAGGCGCGTTTTCCAGTTTCCGTCATGGGCGCGTGCCCAGATCATTTCGCCCGAGACCGGACTGGAAGTGCAGGACGGGCAAACGGGCCTAATCCGCATTTATGATTTGGCAAATGTTTACTCCGTTGCAGCGATCCAAACTGAAGACCTGGGAGTACGGAGAGGCAGCCGGTTTGAATTGCTTGGCCGTGCTAGCGAAGCGGAACCTCGGGGCTGCTCGCTGATGAGTATAGATCTCCAGGCATCCGCTGCATTGCTGGATAACCGCCCTCCGATTGCGCGATGAACCTGCCGAATTATTTTTTAGCTGACCTGCCGGCCGAGGCCGCACTCACACCCGGCATGATTAGCGATGCGTGCCAGACAATGAAACGCAATCGCGAGCAATACCTGGCACAGCGCTCGACCAGCAGCCTGATCAAAACGATCTCCGAACTGGCCGAAAATTGGCAGATGCCGGATTATCCATTTCGCCAGTTGATGCTCCGCCTTGGTCCGGGCGCGACCGGATTTCCGCAAAGCACTTTGACAGAAGGACTCGACGCCTTCTTTTCTCAAATCACTCCGGACACTCTTCACGGCTTGCTGCTGCAGGAACTTGGGCATGCCCAGCGCCTGGATGCCATGGTCGCTTCCGCCGAGGAACAGCGGGCTGGGCAAGCTGCCATGGCGATGGGCCCAGTTTTACTCGCGCATATTACGGCGGGCGTGATTCCAAATCCTTCGATTCTAAACATAATACTCGGGCTGCTCGTGCGTTCCGCACAATTTGTGAAATGCGCCAGCGGCACGTCGTTATTGCCGCGGCTCTTTGCGCACTCTTTGTATGATGCGGATTCAAAACTTGCCTCGTGCCTTGAGATCGCGGAATGGCGCGGCGGAAATCACGCCCTCGAGCAGGCGCTCTTTTCCGAGGCTGATTGCGTAACGGCGACCGGTTCGGATGAAACGCTGGCGGACATACGCCGGCGTTTGCCGTTGCACACGCGCTTTCTGGGTTATGGTCATCGAGTAAGCTTCGGGTTTGTAACTCAGGAAGTGCTCTCGCCTTTTGGCGCCAAAAAAGTTGCTGCCAAAGCCGCGCAGGATGTGACGGCCTGGAACCAACTCGGTTGCCTCTCGCCGCATGTCATTTACGTCGAGAACGGCGGAGCCGTAGCGGGCGAGCGCTTTGCCGAGTTGCTTGCTGAGGAACTTGTCCGCCGTGAGGAGGTTTCCCCGCGCGGCGAACTGCCAGTCGAACTCAGCGCCGCGATTGCTTCCAAACGCGGCTTTTATCAAGTGCGGGCCGGTTTTTCGGATACCACACGGCTATGGTCCAGCTCCGGCAGCACCGCGTGGACGGTTGTTTACGAGGCAGACCCCCGCTTTCAGGCGTCCTGCCTGAACCGGTTCATTTACGTGAAGAGTGTGTCTGATCTGGCTGAGGTCCTGAAAAATGCTGATGACATTCTTGGCAAAGTTTCCACGGTTGGATTGGCCGCAAATTCGGACAGGGGTGAAGCGCTCGCGCTGGAACTGGCCCGCTGGGGTGTGACGCGGGTTTGTCCGATTGGCCAAATGCAAAATCCTCCGCTGACCTGGCGCCACGATGGCCGTCCCAGCCTGGCTGATTTGGTCACCTGGACGAATTGGGAAATGTGAAATAATGAACATGGAACTACGCAAAACATTTCAATTTGAAGCGGCGCATTTGCTGCCGCACCTGCCTGAATCACACAAGTGCCGGCGCTTGCACGGGCATAGTTTCAAGGTCGAAATCGCCATCGAAGGCGAGTGCGATCCCAAACTCGGCTGGGTGATGGATTACGCTGAACTCTCGGCGGCCTTTAAACCGCTCTGGGAGAGCCTGGATCATTTTTATCTCAACGAGGTTCCGGGGCTCGAAAATCCAACAAGCGAAAATATCGCCATCTGGATTTGGCAAAAGCTGAAACCAAAGCTCCCGCTCCTGACGGAAGTGGTCGTGGCCGAGACGTGCCAATCGCGTTGTATTTATCGCGGCTAAAGCGATTTCGCGTTTTTAGTATCCAGCTTTGACCAGCTTTGACGAGAAGTGAGGACAAGGACCAAAGACCAAAGTCAACGACCCCTGAACAGGATTAAGATTGGTGATTAAGACTAGGATTAAGAGGAAGGGATTGGTATAATATACTCTGAAAGGGTGCAAGAGGTGCAAACCCCGCAAGGACCCTTGATTTTATTATACATTTTTGCGGTGCCAGGGTGCAAACTCGGTGCAAGCCGTGTGCAAACAACGTCTCTGAGTTGTCCATTTCAACTGTCAAATGTGCCACTCCAGTTAGCCTTGACCTAGACCACTTGCATTCGACGCCAAGGTCATTCTTCTGCATGGGCAGCCAGACTACACGTGCATTTGTCGGCCACACTCTTTAAGTCATAGACGCCACTGGCAGGGCAACCAGGTTTGTGCTCCATATATTTGCCCTTGCCGAAGAGATCCGTATCCGGCGGGACTGCATCGACGCTGGCCTTGTGATCGGCCGCCCAAAGTACTTTTATGCCATCGATATTCTGGCGATTGACCGCGCACGTTTGTTGCTGAGACCGATTGAGCGCGTGCTTAAAACCCGGAATGGCTATGGCGGCTAAAATGCCAATGATCGCCACCACAATCATGATTTCTATCAGCGTAAATCCGTTTCTGGTTTTCATAGGAGATCGATTTTGTTGTTTGATTCGTGCCAAAGAACCGCCCTTTGCTCGGTTCCTCCCAGAAATAACAAAGTAAATGCGATTAAGTTGCGGAGCTTTTCAATGCAACCGCAAATTCCATTCCTCGACCATCGCCGGTGGCAGCTCGCCCAGAAATCTGGAGGCTTGTTGCATAGCGTCGCCGCCGTAACCTGGCATCATGCGCATCAATGGGTAACTCAAATACAATTCGTTGCGGGCGCGCGTGATGGCCACATAAAACAGCCGCCGCTCCTCTTCCTCTCCTTCGCGCGTTTCAAGTGAGCGGGCGGAAGGGAACATTCCTTCACAAAGCATGATCACGAACACCACATCGAATTCCAAACCTTTGGCCTGATGTATGGACGAGAGCTTCACTTGCTCCGTGTCGCGATTGGCAGGTTTATCTTCCTCAGTTTCCATGTTGGTCAGGAGTGAAAGCTGGCTCAGGAAGTCTTCCAGAGTCTCGAATTGCATCGCAAAGGTGGAGAGTTGCTCCAAATCCTCCAGCCGCACGCGATAGTTCGAATACGTCTCTTTGAGATGGAGGTCGTACCCGGCTTCTATGACGATGCGAATCATTTCGGAAGGCTTCTTCCGAGTCTCGGGACCTTCGAGTTGCGAAACCGTGATGGCGAATTGCGTCCAATCCTTCACGGCCTTTTTTGGCACGGAAGCGGCGCAAGCCTGCAAGGCACTGGCCAGTGGCGCAACTGCCTTTGTTTCAGCTTTGGCGAACTCCGCCCCGAAGGATTTCCATAATTTATCCGCTCCTTTGCCGCCGATGCCGGGCATGAGCTGCACAATTCGTTTGAAGGCCATTTCATCGCGAGGATTCGCCACGAATTTCAAGTAGGCTACGACGTCCTTCAAATGCGCCTGCTCAAAGAAGCGAATCCCGCTGGTAATGCTGAAAGGAATGTTGCGCCGAGTCAGTTCCAGTTGCAATTCGAGTGCGTGAAAATGCGAGCGATACAGCACCGCCATATTGTTCAAGTCAACTCCTTCCTCGCGCAACTCCAGCATCCGCTGCGCTACGAAGGCCGCCTGCTGGCTTGCGTCCATGCAGGTGACCAGCGCCGGCTTGGAGCCAGGTTTGCGCGCGGCAACCAGTTCTTTGGCAAACTGATTGGTATTCGCTTTAATTGCGGCATTGGCCAGTTCCAAAATCTGAGGCGTGCTCCGGTAATTCGTCTCGATCTTATAAATTTTGGCGCCTGGATAGCGCTTTGGAAATTGCAGTATGTTTTGAAAATTGGCTCCGCGCCAGGAGTAGATGCTCTGCGAATCATCACCCACGACCATGACGTTTTTGTGACGCGTCGCCAGCGTATCGATCAACTCGCCCTGAATGCTGTTAGTGTCCTGGTATTCATCCACGAGGATGAACTGAAATCGGCGCTGGTACATTTCGCGCACTTCTTCCTTCTCCTGCAGCAGGCGAAGCCAGAAAATTTGCAGATCGTCGAAATCGACGACGTTCGCGGCTTTTTTACGGGCCGCATATTGCCCAGCCAGCTTCTGCAGCGCCTCCGAGAGTTGGGCGAAATACGAATACTGCTCGGCCACAATTTCCGGGATGGATTTGGCCGTGTTCGCGGCCATGGAAAAAACTTCAGCAACTACGTCGGGCTT
This sequence comes from Verrucomicrobiia bacterium, assembly GCA_036403255.1. Classification (GTDB taxonomy): domain Bacteria; phylum Verrucomicrobiota; class Verrucomicrobiia; order Limisphaerales; family JAQGOV01; genus JAQGOV01. Next base: position 2,802 of record DASWRJ010000446.1, on the reverse strand, counting down.
TGGAAAACGCGTCGCTGCGGTTTCTATCTCAGCAATGCACGCCTTGACCAGGTCACGGGAATCTTCGCGATCCAAAATGGTGAAGTTATTGGCGTAGCCGATTAGATCGGCGTGGCGGCGCAAAATCCGATGCCCGATGGAATGAAATGTTCCTCCCCACAAATCGGTCAAATTGCTCCCGAGCAGATCGGCTACGCGCCGCATCATTTCCCGGGCGGCTTTGTTGGTGAAGGTGAGCAGTAAAATCCGCTCCGCAGGGATGCCTTGTTCCAGCAGGTAAGCGACCCGATAAATCAGGGTCCTCGTTTTGCCAGCACCCGCCCCGGCCAGAACCAACGCTGGACCGGGCGGCGCGGTCACGGCGGCGTGTTGCTGCTCGTTTAGTTCCCGCGCGTAATCAATCTGCAGATTGACCGGCGGGCGAAACGTTTCCAGCACATACTCGCGTGACATCGTGGAATAACATAATGGCGATCAGCGTCTTGCGGAAACGTAAAACTTGCGCCTTTGTTGGTCCGTGCGCGTTTTTCGCTATGGCTTTGCGCAATTGTAAGTCAAAGGACCGCTCCAACGCTCACGGACTTGAACCCTTGCCACCAAGCTCATCTCCGCGCCGCATTTTATGCCCTCTTTGTAAGCCAGGGCCCGCGGCGAAGGCTTTCCGCCCTTGAGGCGCGGATCACTCCCATCCAGAGTATAATAAATCTGACCCTTGTTTTCGCGCGCTTCCAACTTGAACACGCGCTCCTTGCCAGAGCCGCTGACAGTTACTCCAGGTGCAGCCAGGAATTGCGCTTCCATCCAGGCCAAGCGCTTTTCAATCCATGACTTCATCCAGGCCACTTCCTCGGCATACGTCGTTGGCGCGAAATGGTTCGGCGGCACCACGACGCCGAGGATTGGCCACCGCTTGAAGTTCCGGCGTTGCGCCTCTTCCAACTGTGCAGCCAGAGTATCGACACGCGCCAATAGATTGGAAGTTGCCAGGGCCGTGGCGCGCAACTCTGCCCAGCGATCCACATATTTCTGCGCGAACTCAGGGTCTTCAAAGAGCCGCCGAAACCAGGTGTATTGTTGATCATCCAATTGCGGCCAAAGCCAATGCTCGGGCAAATAACCTTCCTTTGTGTTTGCGTTTCCAAAAGTCAGGTTCATGTCCCAAATCGGGCCCATCTTGATCTTTTCGCCGCGTTCCTTGTGGAAAAATGTGCTGAAGCGAAAGGCATCCACATTTTTCGTCGCTTCCATCAGCAGGTGATAATCTATAAAGCTCAACGGCTCGACAAAGGCCAGGTAACCGTTCTCCGTATCTCTGAAATTTGGGCCGTAAAGCACGCTCTCGAATCGATCCAAATGACTTTTTAGCCATGACCGTTGCATGGCATTGATCTCATCCGGCTCGGGTTCCGCGTAAAAGAAATGATTTCCGGCGATTGAAGTCCAGAAACCGTCTTCATCGCCAAAAACTTGTTCGTCATCCACGCGGGCTTGCCGCGCGCCTGCTTCCTGCCCGTCACTGGAGAGGAGCCCGATATAATTCGTGAGCAGGCGCACTTTGGTTTCGGCTGCCTGGATTTCACGAAGCTTCGCTTGTCGCCGCGTTTCGGCGGCCCCGGCTTTTTTGACCGAATTGGCAAATCCTGCTGGATCAACCGGAAATCCACCCGGCCCGCTCGGCAGGTCAAACATAATGGCCGCATTCGCAAACTCCGCCGCGCGTGGATGCTCGGCGCGCACACGTTCCAAAACTCCGCGGCCGACGTGATCCTTCTTAAAAATGTAACCACCCGTTACTTCCGGCTCTAGCAAATCCGCCGGGGTGAGTTTGGTGAGGTTCACGCGATTTTTTTCGCGCGTGATTTTGTCTTCCAAAACATAGACGCCAGCATAATCACTCATGCTCACTTTTGGCCGGGATTCATTCACAAAGACCTCGACAAATTTCGTCCGCGGCGCCCACTGACCCATTTGATTGCTCAATTCGTAGGAAAGGACATCTCGCATCAACGTTTTGTCCGGATATGGGGCGTAGAGCACCCATTCGGATTCTTTGGAAAAGCCAAGCAGCGGGACTTTTAATTTGTCATCCTGCTCATCCAGCGGCTTGAAGGTGAAAGAATGTTTGGGATAGCGGCGCGAAGAATGCCCTCGCACGTAAATCTGCGCGCGCCCCTGGAAATCGATCGCGCCAGTAAAGTTCGCCCTTCCTTTGGTCAATTCGAACACCTGAATTGCTCCCGTTAATTTCTTGTTCGCCTCCACTGAAAACTCCTGCCCAAATGCATTGATGATGATGAGCGGAAGATTCGAACTGAACTCAGCCACATCCTTGTCAAGCAACGTATAGCTCTGCGAAGCGGCAGCACTCACTGCGGTTTGGTCTTTAATTATCCGCGCCCGAACCAAGAGCGAGTTGGTGATTAGTAACGGTTGATTGTAAACGGGTGAATCTGCGCCTGGCTCAGTTCCATTTAGGGTATAATGGATGATTCCGCCATCTGTGGAAATCCGAAGCAGCACGTTCGATTGATAAACTCCACCAGCAGGCTCAAAGAGCAGTGCTGGCTTGCTGGCATTCGTTTCCCGGGCTTGTGTTGCGCAGGCCAGGGAAAGTGTGAAAAGAACAAAAGCACGCAAAACCCAATCAGCTCGCGAAAAATGTGGCGTCATTTTGCGAATGAATTGAGGTTTGCCGGCACGTATCCTTGACTTGCGGATCATCACAAATATTCAAGCTCCAGAAAATTCCAAAACTCGGCAAACAGTTCAGACACAGAAAATTAGCTCAGTTTAATTCGCATT
>DASWRJ010000445.1:0-5112 GCA_036403255.1 Verrucomicrobiia bacterium | reverse complement strand
CTCCGGAGCATTATGAGACGATTTTTGCGCGGAAGGATGGCCGCCAAATCAATGTGTCGCTTACTGTTTCATCGTTGAAGGACGGGTTGGGTGAAGTGCGCGGGTTTTCCGTGATTGCGCGCGATATCAGCGAACGCAAGCGCGCCGAGGAAGCGCTGCATCGCGAGCGTTTCCTGGTCGAGACGCTGATGGATTTGATTCCAGATCACATTTATTTCAAAGATCGGGAGAGCCGATTTCTCCGTGTCAACACGGCGATGGCGGCACGATTTAATTTGAAAAATCCGGCGGACGCGGTGGGTAAGACCGATTTTGACTTTTTTACGCGCGAGCACGCGGATGAGGCGTTCAAGGATGAGAAGGAGATCATGCAATCGGGTCAATCGCTGGTGAATCGCGAGGAAAAAGAGACTTGGCCGGATGGGACAGTCACCTGGGTTTCAACGACCAAGATTCCTTTGCGGGATAAGGATGGGAGCATTATCGGGACATTTGGGTTATCACGCGATATTACGGCGCGCAAACAGGCCGAAGAGGCTCTCGGGTTGAAAGCGAAAGAACTGGCGCGCTCGAACAAGGACCTCGAGGAATTCGCCTACGTGGCCTCGCATGATCTGCAGGAGCCATTGCGAATGATCGCCAGTTACACGCGGCTGCTCGAGCGGCGATATAAAGACAAGCTGGACCAGGATGCCGCGGAGTTCATTAATTACGCCGTGGATGGCGCGACGCGGATGCAAGTTCTGATTAATGACCTGCTCGCTTATTCGCGCGTGGGTACGCGCGGAAAACCGTTTGCCATGACCGATTGCGAAGAAGTGCTCCAGCGGACGCTCGCGAATCTGAAGATTGCGATCGAAGAATCAGGCGCTTCGATAACTCACTCGCCACTGCCCATGGTGCTTGGAGATGCGACCCAACTGATGCAGCTTTTTCAGAATTTGCTCAATAATGCCATCAAGTTTCGCAAGCCGGGAGAGCCGCCGCAGATCCACATTGGAGCGCGGGCCATGAAGGGGAACGGCGCTGATACATCGGCTCATTGGCAGTTTTCCGTCGCCGATAACGGCATCGGAATCGAGCCCAGATTTTTCGAGCGCATTTTTGTCATTTTCCAACGACTGCATACGCGCGATCAATACCCGGGCACAGGCATTGGGCTGGCCGTGTGTCAAAAAATCGTCGAGCGGCATGGGGGCAAGATTTGGGTTGAATCCGAGCCCGGAAAAGGGACAACATTTCACTTCACCATCCCTTTGCAGGGTGAAGTGAAAATATGACCGAGCGTTCCGCGGAAATAATGCTCATTGAAGAAGACCCTGGCCGGGCCAGCCTGACGCGCCAGGCTTTGCTCCAGTCGGGAATGAATGCTTCCTGCAGCATATTCAGCGAACCAGTGGAAGCACTGGCGCATTTGGCCTGGCTGGACAAACGTGGAGCGCGCAAACCGCGCTTGATTTTGATCGACTCGAGCGATTCCAGGCCCAGCCATGGGTCCGTGCTGCAGGCTCTAAAGGCGGATGCGCAGTTAAAGCATATCCCGGTGCTGGTGCTGGCTTCCTCCGCGCAAAGGGAAGATGTATTGAAAGCTTATGACATGTGGGCCAATTGTTACATCCCGAAGCCGGAATGCCTGGAAGAATTTGCGGCCATGTTGCGCACGATTGAATCGTTCTGGCTCTCCGTCGCAAGGCTGCCTGGCGAAGAAGTTCGTTTCTGAATATGCGTCCATTTCAAATCATTTTTAATCCAACCAGCGCGGCCGAACTGGCGCGCATGCCCAAGGAATTGCAACTGCACATTTTGGGCGAATTTCGCGGGTTGCCCCAGGAGATCATGAGCACTGAGCTGGAGCGCTTTGGAAAATTGGAGCGCAACGGTAAAATTTTGCACCGGTTTCGCTTGGGCGATTACCGGATTTATTTCGAGCGACATGAATTGGGTATCGTGGTCCACCGGATCCTGAGCCGGAACTCGCTGAAGGATTTTCTCTATCGTTCGAGCCTGCCAGTCGGTGAAGATGAAGCGTTGCAGAAGAACCCTAAATTCTGGGAATTGATCGAATCGGCGCGCGGGACTGCAGCCAAGAGTTGAAAGGCTCGGGACGGCTGCGCCGGATTTATGTTTGCTCGATGTGCTCGTGGAAATGGCCGCTGATTACCCGATGAGCAGGAGGGCAAATCCCCGATTTGTGCTGCGCCCAAAAATGTTTTAGAATTAAGCCAGCAGCCCGAAATGCGCCGATTACAGGGCCGAAACGTTGACATCGGCTCTAGTGCTATGTTAGTTTTTGCGCAAACTGGGCGAAGTGCTTTATGAGCTCGATTCTTAACCAGCACGTGCTAGTGCTCAATCGGCTTTGGCAGGCGGTGAATATTTGCACTGCCCGCCGGGCCCTGACGCTGCTCTTCGAAGGACGCGCCCAGGTCGTTTTTGGGGCCGAGGACGGCTCCTTTCAGACGTACGATTTTCACGAGTGGCACGACTTCTCAAGGCAACAGCCCCATCCCGAGAGCATCAACACGATCTCGTTTAAGATTCGGATTCCTCGAGTGATTCTGCTCGTGATCTTCGATCGCATGCCGAAAAAGGAAGTGAAATTTACCCGGCATAATATTTTCGAGCGCGACCACAACACTTGCCAATATTGCGGCGCGGCCTTCGATCGCAAGGACCTGAATCTCGACCACGTTATTCCGCGCGACCGCGGCGGACCGACCACCTGGGAAAATATCGTTTGCTCATGCGTGCAATGCAATACCAACAAGGCGAACCGCACGCCGAGTGAGGCCGGCATGCACCTCATTCGCAAACCGAAGCGGCCCAAGTGGCGCCCATTTGTGCAGGTGAACCTCGGCTTCCAACATCACGATAGCTGGAAACATTTCCTCGATCTGGCCTACTGGAACGTGGAGCTTGGCGAAGATAAGGCGTAGGGCGAAAGGGAACAGCCGCGTACTTTTACTTCTGCTTCTTCAAAAAACATTCGAAAAATTCGTAGATCACTTCGTTCGATTCCTCAGTCGGAGTATGATTTGGGCGATTGGTCATAGCGACCCGATTTGTCTGGCTCAGCAACTCGTAAACTTCGCGGACGCGGTTCAGAGGCATCCAGCGCTCGGGTCTATCTTCAGAACCGCCGGATACGAGAAAAGGACGCGGCGCCATTAAAGCGAGAACTTCAGTGAGGTCGTGGCCTTCTTCCATTAACGTTTTATAAGCGCCGGTGCGCGGATTTTCAGGCGTGACCACGCCCGGTTTGCGAGATCGATTTGCATCGAATCCAAGGTACCACGGTTCCCAGTAATTCACGTTCGACCGTTTTTCGTCGAAGACAATTCCAGGATCAGACCAGACTCCGCAGGCGAATTTGTCAGAAAAAGCCGCGGAGAACATGGCCCATTTGCCCCCATAGGAATGCCCTGCAATTCCAATCCGTGCGGGATCGACTTGCGGCAGGCTGGCCAGGGCGTTCGCGCAATTGGCGGAGACATAAGCCAGAAAGTATAGCGGCTGTGATCGCGTCTGCGGCGGCTTGCGGGCGTCGCCCCCCGGCGAGCCGATCGAGAGCGTCACAAATCCGCGTTTGGCAAGCTGCAGCCCGAAATCGCGCAATGGCTCTTTCCCTTTGCCGACGCTGGTCTCAGGTTCGTAATAAGGGACAAAAACCGCTGGGAAAGGACCGCGCCCCTGAGGAAGCAGCAGCCAACCTTCGGCAGATTGATTTGGCGCAATCGGCAGACTGACTCGTTTGTGAGTGATGCCGTCAGTTTCCGCGACGCTCAAGGTCTCCATCCGTGGATGCGAGATCAGTGGCGGCCATGGCCCGAGCAGCTTGTCCCAGTAAGCGTGAATTTCGGCGCGCCTGGTTTGCCACTGCTCGCTCTTCTTCAAGGGATTTCCATCTGCCGTTTCAACCAGCCTTTTATAATTTCCAAAGCGATTTGCGTATTCGGCAGGAGGAGCGAAGTAGCCGGCAATTTTCTGGCAAGGCGCTGGAACTTCAGCGGCTTGCAGAACAGGAATATTCGCCGCTAAAAACACCGAAAACACAATTTCGAATAGCGGGAGAGTGGACCACAAGTGCATAACCGAATTTTAGTTCTTAACCTGCGTGAACAAAAGAATAGAAAACGCTGGCAAAATTACCATGTTTTAAACTATTGCTCATTACGTCTCCAGCGGCACGGGAGCTGACCAGAACCGCATCACCCAATTTGCTTACAACTCGAATGGCCGGTTGTCCAGTTTGAACGTGCACAGCAGTGTCACCGGCGACCAAATCACAGAATACGTTAATGGCGTGCTCTCCGGGAGCGTCGCGGGCGACTCAGATATTTGCAGCAATAGCCTGCTGCGCGCTGTTATTTATCCGGACTCGCAAACCAGCAGTGACCGTGTTAGCCTGGCTTACAACCGGCTCGGTCAGCGCAAATGGCGCAAAGATCAGGCCGGTACGATTCATCAGTACGAATACGATCATCTCGGCCTCATGAAGTTTGACAAAAGGACAACTCTGGCCGGTGGCATCGACACCAATGTCCAAGCGCTTGGCTGGACAACGATGCAAAACCGTGCTTATCACCAAGCCTGGCAAAACCCATTTTTCATATACGCTCTAACTCTTCGCCGCCAAGGCCATGGTAAAGCAGACTAAAGTCTTACTCGCGGCATTAGCACTTTTGCTGCTCTCAAATCTATCCTGCAAAAAAGGTGTTTTGCCAATTGTCTGGAACAATGCAGGTACTCAGGTGGTGTTGACTACATACGATACCAAAATGGCTGCCATCCGGTTTAAAATTGGGAATGGACAATCTGCGGAGGTCGCATGGCCTACAACAGTTGCCATAACGACAAAAGTTGCACACTGGACCTATCCTCCATTTCCTCCTCTGTTTTGGCCTTATGTTTTAACGAACAAGTTCCCGGCGGATAACATCCAAATTCAAATCGAGACAAATGGAGTTATCTTTATACTGTCACCAATGGCTAAAGGCATATGCAAAGCATTTCCACCGCAGCCTAAGGAATTTCCATATAAGCCAAAGTTGCCCTGAGAGCGATTTGTTGGCATTTGTTTAATTCAAGGTTTAGGCAATTCGATCCAGAACT
>DASWRJ010000444.1:0-2535 GCA_036403255.1 Verrucomicrobiia bacterium | reverse complement strand
GGCCGGCCCGAAACATCGCTGGAAGAGATTAAAGTTGCCGCGGTAAAAGCCAATGCCCATGACTTCATCCAGAAATTGCCGCAGGGATATGAAACCATTCTGGACGAGCGCGGCGCAAATCTTTCCGGCGGAGAGCGTCAGCGCATTTCCATTGCCCGCGCGCTGCTCAAGAATGCGCCTATTCTGATTCTGGATGAGCCGACCAGCGCCCTGGACGCTGAAACGGAAAGCCAGATTATGCAGGCGCTCGATCTCCTAATGCAAGGACGCACGACGTTCATCATCGCGCACCGGCTGTCCACCGTTCGGCGTGCCAATCGCATTATAGTTTTGGATGGTGGCCAGATCGCTGACATAGGCACGCACGAGGAGTTGCTCCAGCTCAGCGGGCTTTACGAGCGGCTGCACCGGGCCCAGTTTGGTTTGGCTGCAAATACGCCCACCGCTCCCACGTCATGAGCAGTAGCGTGAAAAACTCAAGAGGCGGTCTGCTGCGCCTGACATCCTGGGCCACAGGTTACGCCGTGCGACGCAAAGGCCCGCTCGCTTCTGTTGGCACATCCATGCTGTTCAAAACCGGTTTGGATTTGCTCAAGCCCTGGCCGATGGTGTTTCTGGTGGATTACGTGCTGGGCGGCAAAATCCTGCCGACGAGTGCAGCGAGCTGGCTGCATCTGCTCCCGGGCACTGGCTCAGCCAATGGACTGATCCTCTGGACGGCCGCCGCCACCGTGCTCCTTTTCCTGCTAAGCTGGGCCGCTGGGCTATGGAATTCAATCGCGAGCATCAACCTGGGCCAGCGCGCTATTTACGATTTGGCAGGTGATTTGTTTGCGCGGCTGCAATCGCTCTCTCTGCGCTTTCATACCAGCAGTTCGGTGGGAGATAACATCCGCCGCGTCACCGCCGATTGCGCCAGCGTCTCCGTAATTATCAAAGACGCGCTGCTCCCTGTGATTACTGCCGTTATCTCGTTGATCTCAATGTTTCTGATTATGTGGCGCGTTGATGCCGGCCTGGCGCTGCTCTCCATGGCAGTCATTCCAGTGATGGCATTAATCTTCCGGCTCTACGCGCAACCGATGATGCAACGAAGCTACGAGCAGCAGGAAATCGAAAGCCGTATCTACGAAACAGTGGAACAGACATTCTCAGCCATTCCAGCCGTTCAGGCCTTTGGTCGCGAGCCACTCAATGAGGCTCGGTTTACCAGCGCCGTAAACGATTCGCTTCAAGCGACCCTAAGAACAACCCGCGTGCAGGTGCAGTTCAAAATATTAATTGGGCTTACGACCGCGCTCGGAACCGCAGCCGTTCTTTGGCTGGGCGGCCACCATGCCTTGCAAGGCGAACTAAAAATTGGCGCGATTCTCCTTTTTCTTTCCTACCTGGCGGCATTTTACACCCCGCTCGAATCCATCATGTACAGCTCATCAACCTTGCAAGCCGCGGCGGGCAGCGCCTGGCGCGTTTGGGAAATTTTCGAAATGGTCCCGGAGATCGCAGACAAACCTGGCGCGGTCAAGATGCCGCCGATTCGCGGAGAGATTCGCTTCGAAAATGTCACCTTCGGCTACGAACGAGAGCGTCCCGTGTTGCGCAACTTGTCCTTGCATGTTCAGCCTGGCCAGACCATCGCGCTGGTCGGTCCGACCGGTGCTGGTAAAAGTTCTATGGTCAGCTTATTGCCGCGCTTTTTTGATCCATGGAGCGGGCGCGTTTTGATTGACGGAATGGATTTGCGAGATGTGCAGGTGAAAAGTTTGCGCCACCAAATTGCCCTCGTCTTGCAGGAGCCGTTTGCATTTCCTCAAACCATTGCCGAAAATATTGCCTATGGCCGTCCTGACGCCACTCGCCAGGAAATAATCGAAGCGGCCCAGGCTGCCAATGCCCACGAATTCATCCTGCGCCTTCCTAAAAAGTACGAATCGGTGGTGGGCGAGCGCGGCGCCACTCTTTCCGGGGGCGAAAGGCAGCGCCTCTCCATCGCCCGCGCACTGCTCAAAAACGCGCCGATTTTGATTCTGGACGAGCCCACCAGTGCCCTCGATGCCGAAACGGAGCAGTCGATGATGCAAGCCCTGAAACGCCTCACCGCCCATCGCACCACATTTATCATTGCGCACCGGCTTTCCACCATCCGGCACGCCGACAAAATTGTCGTTCTGAAAGAAGGCGTCATTGCCGAAACCGGGACTCACTCCGAACTGCTATCAAAAGAAGGAATGTATGCCGAATATTGCAGGCTCCAATTTAAATCGTAATTCAAGTAAACTGTTTCTGGGGCTTGGAACCTTTGACCCTGGAAAACCAGGGGTTCGATCATGCCTTGGAAAAGCTGGTCCTTAATCATTAAAATACTTTTTAAACGAGGAGATAGTCTGCCGCGCTGCGCTGGCTGAATCCGGCAGTGGCAGAATTTCGGCGGACACATAACCGGAAAAATTAATCTCGCGCAGTGCTTTGACGATGGGCTCGAATTCTGTGTGGCCGAAGCCGACGGCCTGACGATTGCTATCCGCGAAATGCACA
>DASWRJ010000443.1:0-3377 GCA_036403255.1 Verrucomicrobiia bacterium | reverse complement strand
TTGTGGTCCGAGCTGTCCAGGATGCGTAATGGCATCAAGAGTGCAGTCCCAATATTCCTCCAGCGTTTCACCCTTCCAGGCGAAGACCGGCACGCCTGCCTCGGCAATAGCCGCGGCAGCGTGGTCCTGCGTCGAAAAAATGTTGCAGCTCGCCCAGCGCACGCTCGCACCCAGATCAACCAGCGTTTCAATCAACACCGCCGTTTCGATCGTCATGTGCAGCGATCCCGTAATGCGCACCCCCTTGAGCGGTTTTTGCGGCGCATATTTTTTGCGAATGGACATCAATCCCGGCATTTCATGCTCGGACACTTGAATCGTTTTGCGGCCCCATTCAGCCAGGCTCATGTCGCGGACCTTAAAGTCGTTGACCAAATTTCCACCGTTGCGGCCACTGGCCGGCGATGTCGATATTTTCGAACGGGTCGGGGGGAGTTTTACTTTAGCCATAGTTTCAAATGTTCAGTTCAAATTTTCAGTGTTCCTACAATTATTTCACTGCACGTTTCAGCGCTGCCGCCTTATCCGTCCGTTCCCATGTGATGCTGTCCAGGTCGTCAACTTTTCCGAAATGACCGTAGTTCGTGGTCTTCGAATATATCGGACGCAAGAGGTTCAATTGTTTGATGATCTCGGCCGGCTTGAAGCTGAATACTTCGCAAACGGCCTTCTCAATTACTTCATCAGGCACTTTGCCAGTGCCAAATGTGTTCACGCATACGCTCACCGGATCCGGATAACCAATCGCGTAGGCAAATTGAATCTCCGCGCTCGTCGCCAGACCTGAAGCTACAATGTTCTTTGCCACATAACGGCCCATATATGCCGCGCTCCGATCGACTTTGCTCGGGTCCTTGCCCGAGAACGCGCCGCCGCCGTGCCGGCCCATTCCGCCGTAACTATCCACAATGATTTTGCGGCCCGTCAGCCCGGTATCCCCCTGCGGCCCACCCACTACGAAGCGGCCCGTCGGATTAATCAAGAACTTGGTCTTCTTATCAAGCAGTTGCCGGGGCAGCACTTTCTTAATCACTTCCTCGATGCAAAAATCTTTGATGGTCTTGTGCTTTGCGTCGTGCGCATGTTGCGTCGAAATCACCACGTTCGTAATGCGCACAGGCTGATCATTCACGTATTGCACAGAAACCTGGCTCTTCGCGTCAGGCCGCAACCATTTCACCTTTCCTGACTTACGGATCCGCGTGAGTTCGCGTCCAAGCTGATGAGCATACATGATCGGCGCGGGCATCAACTCCGGCGTTTCATTGCAGGCATACCCAAACATCAAGCCCTGATCGCCGGCCCCTTGTTCAGCCTTTTCTTTCCCGTCAGCAGCGCGAGCATCCACACCTTGGGCAATGTCCTGACTCTGCCCCGTGATCGCATTCATGATCAGCACTTTGTCTGCATGAAATACGTCATCCTCGTGCGTATAGCCAATTTCCCGAATGGCCTGGCGGGCAATCGCATTAAAATCAAGCCGCGCATTGGTCGTGATTTCACCGCCCACCACCACCAAATTGCATTTGGCGTAAGTTTCGCACGCTACCCGGCTGCGCGGGTCCTGCGCCAGGCAAGCGTCCAGAACGGCATCCGAAATCGTGTCACAGACCTTGTCCGGATGGCCTTCGCCGACGGACTCCGAGGAGAAGATAAAGTTTTTGCTCATGCGCTTTAAACCGGGTCGCTGGAAGTTTTAATTAACATATTGACGTATCAGGATGCGAAGATATATATTTTTCTCGGCACGTCAACCCGAAACTTTACCTTTCTCGCGGACTGCCCGGTAAAATCTGTGTCTGATACCTTAAAATTCTTGCGTTCGCTGGCCGACCCAACCCGCCTGCGTATCATCGCTTTGCTCGAAAAGGACGAGTTGTCCGTCAACGAGTTGCAGGAAATCACCCAAATGGGCCAATCGCGCATTTCCACCCATCTGGGCCAGCTTCAGGACGCCGAATTGCTGCAATCGCGCCGCGAGGGCAAAAGAACGTTTTATAAGCTCAACCAAACGGCCAGCGCCACAGCCCGCGAATTCATCCAGGTGGCTGTGCGTGGCGCAAAAGAATTGCCCGAGCACCAGTCCGATCAGGTAAATCTCAAGCGCATTCTTGCCCGTCGGCAGGAACAGGCGCAGCTCTATTTCAATCAAATTGCTGGCCGCTTCGATCGCAGCTACGGGCCCGGACGTTCCTGGCAGGCCTTTGGCCAAATGCTATTGCGCCTCATGCCTCCCCTGGTGATTGCGGACTTGGGTTCAGGCGAAGGCTTGCTCAGCGAATTACTCGCGCGCCGCGCCAAAAAGGTTATTGCGGTCGATAACTCCTCAAAAATAGTTGCCTTCGGTGCCGCCAAAGCCAAAAAAAACGGCTTGAAGAATCTCGAGTTTCGACTCGGCGATTTGGAGAACCCGCCCATCGATCCGCGCAGCATGGACCTCGTGGTGCTGAGTCAGGCGTTGCATCATGCCGAAGTTCCCGCCAAGTGCATCCAGGCCGCGCATCAGCTTTTGCGTCCGGGCGGGCAGATTATGATTCTCGATTTGCTCAAGCACAATTTCGAAAATGCCCAGGAGCTCTACGGTGATAAATGGCTTGGCTTTGCCGAAAGTGATTTGCACCGCTGGCTCGAAACGGCCGGATTCAAGAAAATTGAAATAGGTGTCGTCGCCCGTGAAGAACAGCCGCCGAATTTCCAAACATTATTAGCCTCGGGCGAAGCGTAGCCCGCCCAACTTCTAAAGCATCGCCTGCGATGCCTTAGCCATTCGCAACGACTACTCGGTTCCATCTCCGCGCCATCCATCGCGACGCCAGTCCCAGTGCTACGCCAAAAATAATATGCGCGGCCAATGTCACAGTTACAAAGTAGGGAGTAACTTTAATGCCGAACGCACTCGCATACGGAGTAAACAACATGCCCGCCTCCAAACCCGCTGCCATCAACACTGCCCAGCCCCAGCATCTGCGCTCTGCTTCGCCGATCATCGCCATATACATCGCCCCGAACATTGCCCCGTTCGAGAAATGGTAAAGCCATCCCAAAATATGCGCTGCTGCTGAATAATCATTTTGGCCTGTCGCTTGCCCCAGAATCAGCGCGCCAAATTGTGGGAACACTTTGAAGAGCGGCAGGGGATGCAGCCAGTTCTCGATGCCAAGTTGCCGCGCATACACAAACGGCAGCCGAAAAATATCGTAAGCAATCGCCGCTAAAAACCCGCTTGTCAGGCCAATCATCACTGCGCGCCACAGTGCGCCACCATCCGCTGCTCGGTCCCAAACTGCCAGCGCGATCAACACTAAAACTGCCGGCGCAAATACGAAAAACGTGAAGCTCCGCATCCCCCATACGTGGTAGAACTCACTCAGCAGCGC
>DASWRJ010000442.1:0-1966 GCA_036403255.1 Verrucomicrobiia bacterium | reverse complement strand
TTACGGCCAGACCGATGATTATTGCTACAACGTCGTGGAGAACCCCGTGCACATTCATGACATGAATGCCACGGTATTGCACTGCCTGGGTCTGAACCACGAGAAGCTTACCTACCGCTTCCAGGGCCGCGATTACCGGTTAACGGACATCCACGGCAATGTCGTCAAAGACATCTTGACTTGAGTCAACGGCGGGTGGCGCGTTTGGCCGAGGCAGGCCGGTGAGGCTGATTTCGAAATCCGGCTAGAAGGTAGCGAACAACATTTTTGGCCCGCAGTTCGGTATCGTCGCCGACGTTGGTCGGGATAAGAAACGGGTGCAGAAACAAGGAGGTAGCGTCCTTGAGGGCAATCGCCACATCTTTGGGCTTGTGCGCCTTGAACTCGCCGGACTGAATTCCATCCGCCAGCAGACGCTCGAACACTCTCGTGATTTTTTCCCGCCGCTTGGCGAGCACTTCCGGACGCAACTCGGCCACGCGCTTGAAGACCTCGAATATTTCCGCGTCTTCCAGGAACTTTTGCTTGCGCTTGCGATGCAGCTCCAGCACGACGAGTTCGAGCCGTTGCGCGGCGGGCAAAGGACGAGCGGCGATTTCGTCGATGAAGTTTTCCAGCCAGGTCAGCCACTCATCGATGATGGCATCGAGCAGGCTCGATTTGCTTTTGAAAAAGCGATAGACGTTGGCATGCGACATGCCCAGCGAGCGGGCCACGTCTGTGACGGCCAATTTGTCCGGCCCATAGCGGCGCAGGCATAATTTGGCCGCCTCGACAATTTTCCGGCGGCTCTCCTGATGTGAGGGAAAGCCCATGAGAATTACATATTTCAAAAATTGTAAGTTGACAACATTTTTGTTTGGGGGTTAGTTTTCCATGGTTCACCCGCCACGGCGGTTTCCAGCCGACGTGGGCCAGAGAATAAATTGATTAAATTTCCAAGTACGCTGCAATGTCCAATACGATTATGCAACATGAACCGCAGCAGGACCCCCGCACAACCAAGCTGCCTGAGTCCCCTCGAGAACTTGCTCCGGGAGCGCTGCCCGAGGCCCACAGCGGAGGGCGCGGTGTTTGGGTGTGGCTGGTAGTGCTGTTGCTCATAGCTGGCATTGTAACGCTTGTCATCTATCGGCGGCACGGTCAATCAGGCCAGGCGGGAGGACCGGGAGGCGCGCGAGGCGGAATGGCGAATTTTCCGGTGCCCGTGGTCGCGGGTGTCGTCAGCAAACAGGATGTGCCGATTTATTTGGATGGGCTCGGCACTGTGCAGGCCTTCAATACGGTCACTGTGCGCAGCCGTGTGGATGGCCAGCTCCAAAAAATCATGTTCACCGAGGGCGCCGAGGTAAAAGCCGGCCAGGTGCTGGCGCAAATTGATCCCGAACCGCTGAAGACGCAAGTCGCGCAGGCGGAGGCAAAAAAAGCCCAGGACGAAGCGCAACTGGCCAACGCGCAAATCGAGCTGCGCCGTGATGAAGCGCTTTTCAAAGATAAGATTCTCGCGCAAGACGCCTTCGATACGCAAAAGGCTTTGGTGCAGCAGTTGCAAGCGGCGGTGCAGGCGGATCAGGCGGCGCTGGCCAATACAAAGGTTCAACTGGGCTACACGACAATTGATGCTCCCATTGCCGGCCGCGTTGGCATTCGCCAGGTGGATCAGGGGAATATGATCCATGCGACTGATTCGAATGGATTGGTCGTGCTCACTCAATTGAAACCCATTTCTGTGTTGTTCACTCTGCCGGAACAAACCTTGCGCGAAATTCAAAAGCAACGCTCCAGCGAACCAATGACGGTCGTAGCGATGGACCGCGATAACAAAACGGAGCTGGACCGCGGCCAGCTGACCGTGATTGATAATCAAATCGACATCACGACCGGGACCATCAAGATCAAGGCGGCTTTTCCAAACGAGAACCTGAAACTTTGGCCGGGACAATTCGTGAATGCGCGCCTGCTCTTG
>DASWRJ010000441.1:0-3309 GCA_036403255.1 Verrucomicrobiia bacterium | reverse complement strand
AAGAGTATCCATCATTTTTTGTAAACAGTTGACCTGACGTGGCAAACTCGCAGGAAAACGAGCCGAACGCAATCCAGCAAAATAACTCCTGGTGAATGAATACCCCCTCCGCCAAGTGGTTACCAAGTTACCACTATTGGAAATGCGATTATCTCAGGAGATGAGTTTTTCCAGAAGCTGCACTTCATAAGTTGCTGATAATCAGGAGTATTGCGACTCAAAAACGGTTGGCACGACAGAAGCTATTAGGCCGCATCGGGTGCTTTGAGTTTGAAGTGGAAAATGAGTGCAAGGCTTACAACCGGCGGGATTGGATGGGTGGTAGCGCCTCTATCGAGACCGGCTGAAGCTTCGGAAGCAACTCATGCACCGCAGAACTTACGGCCCGAGGGAAAGCGCGTTTCCCGAAGAAGAAATAAATCTGAGCAACGCACTGTGGCGCAATTGACCGATGCAGAAGTGGTTCGAGCAAGTAACTAAAATTAGAGCTGTATTTATGGTGTGCTGCTTGTCAGCCGGAACGATGTGGTCTCAGACAGAGACTGCCAGTCCCGGTGCAACCGCACCCGAAATGCCCGCTCGCCGAATGCTGACCCTGGCAGACGCAAAGCGTCAGGCATTCGAGCGGAACTGGGACCTGCTGGCTGCGCAAAGCGATGTGGACATCGCCACGGCCCAGAAGATTGTCGCGCGCGAGTTCCCGAACCCGACACTCTCGTTCTCAACCGCGCAGATATCCGTGGATAACCACGCGGCGAGCACACCGGCCGGGAATGATCTTTGGCAGCGAAGTTACGACACGATTGTCGCAGTAAACCAATTGTTTGAGATTGGGGGCAAACGGTCCAATCGCAGGGCGTCCGCGGTCGCGGGTCTCAAAGCAGCGGAAGCACGGCTGATGGATGCGCGACGAACGCTGGATTTGGCGGTGACGAAGTCGTATGTGGCGGCTCTGCTGGCCGAGACGAACTTTTTAATTTTGCGGCAATCCTCAGCAAGCCTGCGCAAAGAAGCGAAAATCGCGGAGGCGCGATTGAACGCGGGGGACATATCCCGCGCCGACAAGTCACAAATTGAAATTGCGGCTGAGCGCTTGGAAATGGATGCCGCGGCAGCGGTGGCGGCGGCCAAAAACGCGCGAATTTCGGTGGAAGTACTATTAGGTGTCAATAAACCGACTGGCGATTGGGCGCCGGGCGATTCTCTCGACTCACTGGCAATCCCACCCTCCTTGGCTACAGAGAGAACGTCCGGCGCCTTTCTTTTTCCTCCCGCGCGCCCGGATTTACTGGCGGCGGAAGCGGTCCGGCAAAAGGCCGAGGCAGATTACAAGTACCAAAAAGCCCTGCGGATACCTGATCCCACACTGCTGGTGCAATATGAACATGAGCCACCTGACATGCCGAATACTATTGGCATTGGCGTCTCATTTCCGCTGCCGCTTTGGAACCATAACCGCGGGAATATCCACGCAGCCGACATCGCGCGGCAACAGGCCGATCTGCAATTAGCCAAAACCAAGGCGAATATTATCGCCGAGATCGCGACCGCCGAAACGACTTACGCCGATGCTTCGGCGCGCTTCACACATCAGCGAGATTTCATCCAACCGAAGTCCGAAGATGTGCGCAAAACGATTTCGTTCGCTTATGAAAAAGGCGGCGCGTCACTGCTGGATTTGCTGCTGGCAGAGCGCAATGACAATGACGTGCGCCTGGCCACGGCCCAGGCTGCGGCTGAGGCCGCGAACGCGGCCGCTGCCTTAAAAGCGGCCACTTATGTATCCGAAAGAGAAAATTCAAAACCGAACGTCCGAAAATGAAAACGCCGTATTTTAGTTTAGCCTTATTCCCTCTTCTGTTCGCGGGATGTCATTCAACCGATTCCGCGAAGCAAACCGAGGAAACGCCCGCGCCAGTGGTGCAAGGGGAGCGCGTGGTCATTTCTGAGAGCAGTCCGCAAATTTCCGCATTATCCGTCGAGTCGGTGCAATCGTGCCAAAGTGCGCCCCTCTATATGAATGGGCGCATGACGTGGGATGATGACGTGACCGTGCGCGTGTTTACGCCTTTCAGCGGGCGTGTCACCAAAATCGTGGTTGAAATTGGCCAGCACGTCCAGCAAAGCGACACGCTCGCCATCATCGCCTCACCCGATTTCGGTCAGGCGCAGGCAGACGCCCGCAAGGCGGAGAGCGATTATCTGCTGGCCGAGCGCTCGCTGGCGCGTGTCAAAGAATTGCACGAGCACGGCGCAGCGCCGTTGAAAGATTTGCAAAGTGCCGAAGCCGATTTTGAGCGGGCCCAATCCGAGCGGGAACGCGCCGGCGCTCGTCTGGCGCTTTACGGCGGATCAACAAAGTCCATCGACCAAACTTATCAGCTCAAGGCCCCGATCTCCGGAGTGGTGGTGGAGAGAAACCTCAACCCCGGCCAGGAAGTGCGTCCGGACCAGATGCTGGCCAACGCACCGCAACTCTTTTCGCCGCTGTTCACAATCACTGATCCGAATAAGCTTTGGATTCAACTGGATGTCGCCGAGCAGGACCTGCACAAGCTCAGGCCCGGGCAGAGTCTGATCGTGCGCTCTCGCGCTCATCCTGACCAACCGTTTGATGGTCGTGTCGAAGTCATCTCTGATTTCCTGGATACAGCGACGCGCATGGCAAAAGTGCGCGGAGTGGTGGATAATTCCCGGCACCTGCTCAAAGGGGAAATGTTTGTGAACGTGGAATTGCCGGGCATGAACCAAAAAGGGCTGGATGTCTCTCAGACGGCGGTGTTTCTGAAGGGTGAGAAACACTACCTGTTCCTGGAAGAAGGCAAAGGCCAATTTACGCGCAAGGAAATCAAAGTGGGCGCGGAGCATGAGGGCAAAATCCTCGTGACTGACGGCATTCTGGAGGGCCAGCGGGTGGTGACTGAAGGTTGCCTGCTGCTCGAGCAAATGCGCCAGTCCGGCAACAAAACCTGAGCACGGTGCGGTTTCCTATTCACCACGTTGGAGGAAAGACTGTCTTTTCCCGCGCAACTTCATGGGCGGGCCTTCTCAATTCCTTGCAGCAGGCCTAAGTGGAAACCCGAATTATTTTGACCGGTCAGTATGATTAAAAAACTCGTTTCATTCGCCCTTTACCAGCCCCTTTTCGTGGTGCTGATGGCGGTCCTGTTTATCGGCGGCGGCATTGTCGCCTTCAAGAACCTGCCCATCGAGGCGTTTCCAGACGTCTCGGACATTCAAGTGCAGGTCATTACCCTTTTCCCCGGGCGCGCGCCGGAGGAAGTCGAGAAACAGGTCACCATACCGGTG
>DASWRJ010000440.1:0-4095 GCA_036403255.1 Verrucomicrobiia bacterium | reverse complement strand
GCATAATTCCTTTGTCGCAATAGATAGGCGCATACACACATGGAGCAACGGGGAATAACCCGAAAAGGAAGTGTTTCGACAAAAAATCCGCTAAAAGCGCCGGCCAATAATCAGCTTTATGATTGGGCCGTCCGTGCTGCGAGTGAGACTGAAACCTACGCCTAAATTGAATTCCCAATCTTCTGAGAAATTCAAGTCGAGGACGGGCATGATTTGCTGCTGCTGCTCGTGCCAGTGGCTAAAGTGGGTTACCGCGCCCAGTGAACTGTAGTATTCGACTCCTGGCGAAACGAGTTTGGTTAATTCAAAGCTCACCTTCGCGCTGGGAGCGAATTCCCAGCCTGCGTTGGAATTCAACCCGCGAATGGATTTCTCGAAAGCCGGATTCACTGCGAAATACCAGCGGCCAATCTGTTTATCGATGATTGGCCGCAGTTCCCACGTCCATGCGTCCTCGGAAAACGCACGGCGTTGGTATCCGACCTCGGTCGAAAGACTCAAACCCACTGGCCATTTCCATTCCGACGGCACGCTAATGCGGGGACGAATATGATTTCCGACCCATTGCCATCCGTCATGCGGCTGGATGCTGGAAAAAATATAGAAGCCAGTCTCGAACCAGGGAGTGAAGCCATGGGTGACTTCCAGCGTTTCATGCAAAGCGTGCCGCGAAGCATAGACTCCATTTATCGTGCGGCGC
Organism: Verrucomicrobiia bacterium; assembly: GCA_036403255.1. Classification (GTDB taxonomy): domain Bacteria; phylum Verrucomicrobiota; class Verrucomicrobiia; order Limisphaerales; family JAQGOV01; genus JAQGOV01. The sequence goes on along the minus strand of DASWRJ010000440.1, from coordinate 3,395 downwards.
TCTCCATCGATGGTGTAGTTGCTGTGCAACTCGACCATCGTGCGGCCTTTTGAAACCAACTCGGAACCGTAAACCTGGATTTCGTAATTGTCCTGGGCGCGGGAACAGGCTGGAGCCATCCACCAGAAAACGGCGCCAGCCAGTGCGAGTGCGCAGTTCAGTCTTGCAGCAGTGCTTTGGTGGCTGGCCATGCGCGGTGCGGCGGCTTCACATGTGGCTAATAATATTGCCACCGAACTCCGAGCACTTTATTTCTGTTGCGCCTTCCATTTGCCGCGCAAAATCGTATGTGACTCGCCTTGAACCGATCGCGCCGTTCAGCCCTTTGATGATCAAATCGGCCGCTTCCGTCCAGCCCAGGTATCGAAACATCATCTCGCCGCTCAACACCACTGAGCCGGGATTCACCCGGTCCTGATTTGCGTACTTCGGAGCCGTTCCATGTGTCGCTTCGAAAATCGCGTGCCCTGTCACATAATTAATATTTCCGCCCGGTGCGATGCCGATTCCGCCCACCTGCGCGGCCAGCGCGTCCGACAAATAATCACCGTTTAAATTTAATGTGGCGATCACGTCGAAGTCTTCCGGCCGTGTCAGCACCTGTTGCAATGTGATGTCAGCAATCGCGTCCTTTACCAGCAACGCGCCGGCTTTAAGGCGGCTTTTTTGTTCGTCATTGGCGGCGGCTTCGCCTTTCTCCTTTTTGGTCCGTTCGTATTGTGCCCAGGTGTAAACCTTGTCGCTAAAAATTCGTTCCGCCGCGCCATAGGCCCAATCGCGAAAAGCGCCCTCGGTGAATTTCATGATGTTGCCTTTGTGGACAATCGTTAGGTTGCGCCGTTTGTGTCGTAGCGCGTATTCCAGGGCCGCTTTTACCAGGCGAATCGTTCCCACCGCAGAGACGGGCTTGATGCCGATCCCAACTTCCACCGGTGGTGTGCCATGGCCACCCGACGTCGCTTGCTTCATGTATTCCGCAATTTTCTCCGACGTTCCAAAACGAATCTTCGCGAAATCTTTTGGGAATTCCCTGGCGATGAAGTCCAGCACCTTTTGGGCTTCCGGTGTGCCGCCCTTGTATTCGATTCCGGCGTAAATATCCTCGGTATTCTCCCGGAAAATGATCATGTCCACCTTCTCCGGATGCTTCACGGGTGAAGGCACCCCTTTGAAATATTGCACCGGACGCAGGCAAACATACAAATCGAGCATTTGGCGCAAGGCAACGTTCAGCGAACGAATACCACCGCCCACCGGCGTGGTCAGCGGCCCTTTGATGCCGACGAGGAACTCCTTAAAAGCCTCGACGGTATCGTCCGGCAGCCAATTGTTAAACTTCTGAAAGGCCGTTTCGCCAGCGAAGACCTCGAACCAGGCCACTTTGCGTTTGCCGCCGTAAGCTTTTTCCACTGCGGCATCGAATACCCTCTGGCTCGCGGCCCAGATGTCAGGGCCTGTGCCATCGCCGCGGATAAATGGGAGGATTGGATTCTCCGGCACGTTGAGCTTTCCGCCGCCGCCGCTGATTTTGCCGCCTGCAGGCGGAGTAACATTTTGGTATGGCATGGTCGTAATTCTTTTTGCGTGCTGCGCTTGAGTTTCGATTTTGGTAAACTGGGTGGTTGTAGCCAATTGCGTCCTGCACGGCAAGATTAATGGAATTTTACAATTATTCGTCTTTTCCCTTCCACAGCATTGACAATTGGCCAATCTCCCACAAACTTTCCACCCGCTTTTGGGTGCCTCGGTAGCTCAATTGGTAGAGCAGTTGACTCTTAATCAATTGGTTCACGGTTCGAGTCCGTGCCGGGGCACCATTTCCGATAATCTTCTCTCTGGCGCAAGCTCCAAAGCTTTGCGAAAATGTCCTTCGTGTCTCACAGGTTTCGCCATCTCGGCCCCGCTTTTACACTCATTGAAGTGTTGGTCGTGATTGCGGTGATTGCGATTTTGGCTGCCTTGCTCCTTCCGGCCCTGATCGCAGCCAAAGAAAAGGCGCGCACCACCGGTTGCGCAAACAATATTCGGCAGCTGGCTTTGGGGCTGGCGATTTACACGGATGAAAATATAGACCTTCTCGTCAATAATCACGGTCTTCAGGAAACTCTCAGAAGCAAGCAAACCTGGGCGAATAATGTTGAGGACTGGCTGACAAGTGATGGCAATACAAACGTCACCACTCTGACCGACGCTAAACTGGGGCCGTATGTGGGTGGGAGTGCCGGTGTGTTCAAATGCCCATCGGATAAGTCGATGGCGGATAATGGCCCACGGATTCGCAGCTATTCGATGAACTCAATGGTCGGGAATCCTGGCGAGCAACTGGACAAATTCAATCCGCAGTTCATGCAGTTTTTCAATCTGAGCGATATTCCAAACCCAGCCAATATCTATGTGTTCCTCGATGAACATCCCGACACAATTAATGATGGATTTTTTATGAACCGTTGGGATGAATTTCGCTGGGGCAACCTGCCCGGCTCCTATCACAATGGGGCGGCGAATGTCTCATTTGCTGACGGGCACATCGAAACCCATCGCTGGGTGCTGGCAGACACTCGACGCCCTCCCGTCCGCGGCGGGGCAGGGGGCACATTTGTGCCCGCCGGGCCGGAGGATTATAACTGGCTCAAGGAAAGAACCAGCGTGCGCAAATAATCGTTTGGATCTCTCATCCCAAAACTTTGCCGGCCGAAAATTCTCGCTCGTTCTCGCGCGGCTTAAAACTCGAACCCCATCTGCTTCCCGTTGGCTGCCGGGGAATTAAATGGCATCTGCATATCTGTCAAAATCCGATTTTGTGGTTCTGGGTGCGCCAGGAATTCACGCGCCAATTTCTCGCCAAGAGACCGCTCCTCGGGGGAGGTTTTTAGCTCATTCAGCGCATGGCGTGCGTGCAGGATGCCATTGCGCGCCGCAATCATGAGCCATTTGCAGGCCTGCGCAGGGTCGTGCTTCAGCCCGCGCACCCCGCCAAAGCTGCAGGCCAAACCGAGATGATATTGCGCTCGCGGATAGCCCTGATTGGCGGCGCGAATATACCATCGGCAAGCTTCCTCGAGGTTGACGGGCAGGCCCTGACCCATCTCATAGCAGTAGCCCAAATTAAATTGCGCGACTGGATCACCGTTTTCGGCGCGGTCCTGCCACATATTTGCGACGGCATAACTATTCATTGGTTTCTTTTCCTTCCTGTGTCGGCCTGTCCTTTGGCGGCGTGATGTTTTTTCTGAGCTTTCTTTTTCCTCAAGAGTGATTCGAGTGAAGAGGCGAGTTTCTTCAGGCAATCCTCTCCGCCCGGGACCTTTTTGTGCATGCCTGGAACTTGTAACCCGCCTGCTAGATGTGCCTTCGTGTCCGATTTTTCAGGTGGCTTGAAGCGGTTCTTCATTTCC
>DASWRJ010000439.1:0-4921 GCA_036403255.1 Verrucomicrobiia bacterium | reverse complement strand
TATCTCCAATTCTCTACCTCAGGCCGCGGCGCTCGGCAATTCGATCCAAAAAGTGCTGCCCATGTTGAGCTGCGATTCGACCCCCACCCTGCCGCCCATTTTCTCGATCGCCCGTTTCACAATCGAGAGGCCAATGCCAGTTCCTTCATCGGATCGGTTCACGCGCTGAAACACTTCAAATATCTTGGAGAATTGATCCGGCGGAATGCCAATCCCGTTGTCGCGGATGCTCAGGCGAACGGTTTGCCCGTTGCCCGTGTACGCCGTCCAGATGCGCAACTCCGGTCGAGCGCCAGTCTTCGCGAACCGCACCGCATTATCGAGGAGATTCGCAATCGCCTGCGCCAAAAAAGGCGCGTGCGCCCTGAGTGGCAGCAGCGGTGATTCCAGGATAATGTTCGCGTTGCTCTTCTGGATTGAAGGATATTGCTCGAGAACAATGGGCAGAAACTGATTTAAATCGATCGGCTGCAACTGGATCTTTTCCTGCCCAATTTTGCTGTAGGCCAGCAGATCCTGGATGAGCGCATCCAGGCGCGAAGCGGCGGCCGCAATTTTGTGCAGGTAACCTTTCGAATCGACATCCAGCGCCGCTTTGTTTTCTTCAGCGACAATCGAGGCATACCCTTGCATGGCCCGCAACGGAGAGCGCAGGTCGTGGCTCACGGTGTAAGAGAATGATTCGAGTTCGGCTATCGTCTCGCGCAGATGAGCGGTCCTTTCCGCAACTATGTTCTCGAGATGTTCACGCGTTGTTTTTTGGAGCGCCAGTGCGTTGCGTGTCATCTCCGTGAACACCGCCAGGAACGTACTCGTTGCCGCAAAGAGCAGCATTGCCAGCCAATCGTGATCCATGTTCAGGTCGATTCCAACTTTGGGCGACAGCCAAAAAAGGCAGATTGAGAGATAACTTAAGGCGATGGCAAATAGCCCCGGACCCAGCCCGCCAAACCATGTGATCAAAACGATGGCCGGGCTGACGAACAACGTCGGCAGCGGATTGCCGATCCACGGCAGCAGCGGCAGCCGAATGATGTTAATGAAGAAAATAACTGCCAGCGAGATGGTGAAGCGAAACGCGCGGCTTCGCTTAAACGTAAGTACAGCCGAATCTTCCAGGATGTGAATGATCCGTTGTTTTATGTGCATGGCTTTGTCCATGGGCGCGGACAACGTGCGCCACTCCGGAAAATGCGCGCTTTTTTCCATGCACTAATTTTAGGCAAAAACAGAGCCAGAGCAAGAGTCACTGGCTCTCTGGCCCACATTATCCAAAATCTAATAATCACATCGTTCCACGATAATATTCAGTTTCTGGTGACTTTCGTCTCGACGCAAAAAGCACTTGCCCCAAGCCGCTCCAGCAGTGACTATGAATATTCGAGGGATTAAAGCCAGAGCCAGTGAGTTCTCTATGAGCTTGCGTATTGCTCAGAATCTGGTTTTTGGGCAAGTTTGGCAGCGGAAATGCAGTGAAGTGAGCTTATTGGCGTGAATTTAATGCAGAAAATAAGAAAAGCAGTTGTTTGCGCTCTTGCGGCTAGTAGTTATGGCCGCTCGGTGGCTCTCCTCTTCCTTTGCTCGGTTGCACACGCGCAGACTCCGCCTGCGCCCTTGCCGAATCCGCCAGCGACCATTACCAACATCGCCGACAAATCGGCGGACGCGGCGAAGCAAAGCACTAATGCCGTAACCAGTGCTGCCAAGAAAGAGGCGCCCGCGCCGCCACCACTTCCCGCAGCCTTGCCGGCTAAGCCGGCTGCCACGACAACCAATACCCCTGCGGCCGCGCCCCCGACCGCCGCCACTAAGCTTCCTCAGCCTGTGCTCGCGCCGCCCTCTCCTGCCCCGCAGCTAATCACCCCTGCTCCAGCGCCCGTCGTGCAAAACGCTGGCGCTCCAGCTAAACCCGCGGCTGCTCCTGGAACCAATCTGGTCGCGCAACCTGTTAAGGAAACTAATCCCACGCCGGCGCCAGCCCCGCCACCACCCGTTAAAAAAACTACATTCGATCTCACACTCGAGGCCGCGGAAAAGGGCGATCCGGTTGCGCAATTCAAAGTCGGGATGATGTACGTCACCGGCAAAGAAACAGCGCAGGACATTGCCAAAGGTGTCGAGTGGTGGCGCAAGGCTGCGGAAAACGGCAACATCGCCGCTGCTTATAATGTCGCCGTGTTGTATGCCCAGGGCACAGCTCTGCCGCAGGATTTCGCGCGTGCGGCCAAATATTTTCGAATCGCTGCTGAGGCTAAGGACAAATCCGCCCAATACAATCTCGGCGTGCTCTACGCCAATGGAAACGGAGTCGCTCAAGATTTCGCTGAGGCCGCAAAATGGTTTCACCAGGCAGCCGATCAAGGCGAGGCAAATGCGCAGTATAGCCTGGCCCAAATGTATATCGGCGGCCAGGGCGTCACTCAAAGCCTGCCGGAGGCATATGTCTGGTTGAGCGCGGCCGCAGGCCAGGGAAACAAGAAAGCCGAAGGCATGCGCGATGATATTGTGCAGCAAATGAAGCCTGACAAATTGGCCGAGGCTCGCCGCCGCAATGCCGAACGCGGAGACAAAGAGGACCAGTATAATTTCGCGGAAGCCTGCGCCAAAGGCGAAGGTGTGCCCAAGGATCTCGGGCTCGCCTTCAAATGGTATCGTGAGGCGGCCAATAAGGGACATGCCGAAGCGCAAATGAAACTTGGGCTGGCTTACTCCCAGGGAAATGGTGTCCCGAAAAATCCGGCGGAAGCCGCCAAATGGTTTCGCGCCGCCGCTGAGCAAGGACATATCAAAGCGCAATTTCAATACGCACTCGCCAATGCCGAGGGTCTCGGTATCCCGCAAAATCTTCCGGAAGCGTTGAAATGGTATCGCAGAGCCGCTGATCAAGGGGTCGTCCAGGCCCAGGTCAATTTAGGGTTAATGTACGCGCGCGGCCAGGGCACTCCGCGCAATTTCACCGAGGCTGCGCAATGGTTCAGACGGGCCGCCGACCAGGATGATGGCAACGCCCAGGAAAATCTTGGCGAGCTCTACGAAAAAGGAGACGGCGTTAAAAAAGATTTTGCCGAGGCGCTCCGGTGGTACAAGCCCGCTGCGGACAAAGGAAATGCTGATGCCATGGTGCGAATCGGAAATTGTTACGCCTCCGGCCGCGGTGTGCCGAAAGATTTGCCTGAAGCGGCGAAGTGGTTCCGCAAAGCGGCTGAAACCGGCAATACCCAAGGCGCGGTGCATGTTGGGTTTGCGTATTTCGAGGGTCAGGGCATCACTAAGGACTTCGCGCAAGCAGCGAAATGGTTTAAGCAGGCTGCCGAAAAAGGCGATGCCCGTGCCCAATTTAATCTCGGCATCATGAGTGAAAACGGCCAGGGCGTCGCCAAAGATCCCGCCCAGGCCCTGCAATGGTATTTGAAGTCAGCTCAGCAGGGCATGAATGAAGCACAATTGCACCTCGGGAATATGTACGCCCAGGGCCAGGGAACACCCGCCAATCCGGCCGAGGCCGCCAAGTGGTATCGCTCTGCCGCTGAAGCTGGCGACCGCACCGCCCAATTCAATTTGGGTGTGCTCTATGAGCAAGGCCAGGGCGTCGCCAGGAGCAAGACCGAAGCGCTCAAATGGTATCGCAAAGCAGCCGAGCAAGGCCTCGCCAAGGCTCAATACCTCGTCGGCTACGCCTACTCCGAGGGTCACGAATTGCCCCGTGATTTAGTCGAGGCAGGCAAATGGTTTCGCAAGGCTGCGGAGCAAAATGATCCCTTGGCCCAATTCAGCCTCGGCGTGCTCTACGATATCGGCCATGGCCTCAAGCAGGACTACGCCGAAGCCGCCAAATGGTTCCGCAAAGCCGCCGAGCAAGGCCATGCTCCAGCGCAATTGAATCTGGGCAACATGTACGACTCGGGCCAGGGCGTGACCAAAGACCTCGCCGAAGCGGCTAAATGGTACCGCAAAGCGGCCGATCAAAAAATGGCCGAGGCCGAGTACGCCATTGGCGCGTGCTACGCCGATGGCGAAGGTGTGCCGAAGGACCTGCCCGAGGCCTATAAATGGATGAGCCTGGCCGCCGCCCATGGCGAGACCAACGCCGGCCCATATAAACTCACTCTCGAGCAAAAGCTCACCCCCGACCAAAAGACCAAAGCCCAGCAACTCGCTGACGCTGCCCTCGCGCAGAAGAAGTAAGGAGGGTCAAAAAGCCTTGAATTGCTATAAATTCTTGGGCAAATTCTGCTTAGGCTATGGCTTCACACACCATCAATCTCTCTGACGAGGCATACAAAGCTCTCAAGCAGCGCAAAATATCAAAGCGCGAAAGTTTCTCCGAGGTGATACTCAGGGACTTGCCACCGCCGTGCAATACAGTCGGTGAGCTTGTGGAACGATTGGATCGCGATTATCCAGTTATAAAACCCAAACGCAAGCTGCGACGTGCTGCTTGATTCCACTTTCCTGATTCACCTCGAAAAGGAGCGAAAAACTGGTCGTTATGGGCCAGCTTCTCAATTCTTGGATCGGTGTAACAAAAATGAAATCCTGCGTATCTCGATAATTTCGGCCGGCGAGTTCTACGCTGGCACAATTCATCCGGCTGACGCTGTTCGCTTCTTAAACAATTTTCGTCGTTTACCTGTCAATGAACAACTGGCTCGCGAAGCCGGACGTCTCGATCGCGAACAGCGGGCCAAAGGGAAGCGCCTTGGAGAGAATGACAACTGGATTGTGGCCACAGCCCGGCTGCACAGAATGACTTTGGTCACAAACGAGAGACACTTTGCCGGTGTGCGCGGATTGAAAATTGTTCGGTATTCGACTCTATAAATACTTCGCGCAGAAAATCTATCGGCGGCAATGGAGTGAAGGCGCTGCCGCATTGTTTGTTAACTCGCATTGGCTATTTCTTTTTGCGCAGCACTTAACA
>DASWRJ010000438.1:0-4444 GCA_036403255.1 Verrucomicrobiia bacterium | reverse complement strand
ACAGCTCTACGGCCGAGATTGTCGTCGAAGCGGATCACATGGCACCTCAATTGACTAAGCTGGAGCTGGACGCTCCAACCAATACGATCAATTTCGTCCTGCAGGACGGAAACATTTTTCAAGGCCGCGTCTTCGATGAAGCAGGCCAGCCAATTGCCGGCGCTGCCGCTCGCACCGATTCAGACAATCAGGGCAGGCGCCCCTTTGATTGGTTTTCCCACACAGACACCGAGGGTGCTTTCTTCTGGGACGCCGCGCCATCTGACGCAGTTCTGGTTTGGTTCGAGGCCGACGGTTATCAACCAATCAGGGATATGCCTGTTCATGCAGATGGCACCGAATACAAAATTACTTTGAAGCGGAGCACCCGTTGACACATTGGAACATGTTCGGCAGTCGCTTCTTGCCGCGTTGGAGCCTCATTTCTGTACTTTGCAGTTAAATTTTGTAGTTTGAGCTTGCGCGTCTCGCACTGCAAGATGCGTGCGCCCTTTCCCCACTTCGTGTCTGTCGCTCCTCCATTCGTGTCCATTGTTGTGGACTTACTCGTCACGACCCAAACGCATCCCTCCATAGTTGCCATCACCCCCTTTTTCGCGTTTATTCCTCCCCATGACGAATCAGAATGCTAATGCCGGAGCAAGTCCTGAAGCCGCAACTGCCCCTCCGGCAGCCCCTTCCGACTTTATTCGCGACATCGTCGCCGAGAACCTCCGCGCCGGCAAATATCAGAAAATCGTCACCCGCTTTCCGCCCGAGCCCAATGGCTACCTCCACATCGGCCATGCCAAGAGCATTTGCCTCAATTTCGGCATCGCCCGTGAATTCGATGGCGCTTGCAATCTGCGCATGGATGACACCAATCCCACCAAAGAGGATGTCGAATACGTAGACTCCATCCAGGAAGACGTCGCCTGGCTGATCGGCGGCTGGGCCAGTGATCGCCTCTGCCTCAAACCCCGGGGCAAAACACCTTCCCCTCAAAGCATCAACGGCAAGCCAGATTTTTATCTCCCGCCCGTGCAAGGCGGACAAGTCACCGATAAATCGCTCGAACCGTTCTACGCGTCGGATTATTTCCAGCAGATTTACGAATTTGCCGTGCGCCTCATTCAAAAGGGGGTGGCTTATGTCTGCGATCTTTCCCCTGAAGACACTGATAAATATCGCGGTTCTCCGGATCGTCCCGGCCAGGAAAGTCCGTTTCGTAATCGCCCCATTACAGAGAGCCTCGATCTTTTTCAGCGCATGAAGAACGGCGAGTTCCCGGATGGCGCGCGCACTTTGAAAGCGAAGCTCGACATGTCTTCGCCCAATATTTGGCTGCGCGATCCTGTGCTCTATCGCATTCGACACTCGGAACATCACCATACCGGCAATCAGTGGTGTATCTATCCGATGTATGATTTCGCTCATTGCCTCAGCGATTATATCGAAGGCATCACCCATTCCATTTGCACGCTCGAATTCGAAGTCCATCGCCCGCTCTATGATTGGATTCTCCAAAATCTCGATCTCCCGCGCGCGCTCCCGCATCAATACGAATTCGCCCGCCTCAATCTCAGCTACACTATCATGAGCAAGCGCAAGTTGCTCCAGCTTGTGAATGAAAAAGTCGTCACTGGCTGGGACGATCCCCGCATGCCTACGATTTCCGGCATGCGCCGACGCGGGGTTACTCCCGAAGCGCTCCGTCACTTCGCTTACAATATCGGCGTCACCAAATACAATGGCCTCACGGATGTGGCCGTGCTCGAATTCGCGATTCGCGAGGACCTCAACAAAAAGGCGCAACGCCGTCTTGCCGTGCTCCGGCCCATCAAAGTTGTCCTCACCAATGTTCCCGAAGGCCAGGTTGAAGAACTCGACGCCAACAATAATCCCGAAGACCCAAACGCCGGCACCCGCAAAATTCCCTTTGCCTGCGAAATCTTTATAGACCGTGATGATTTCATGGAAACTCCTCCGCCCAAATATTTCCGCCTGCGGCCTGGTGGAGAGGTCCGGCTCAAGTATGCCTACATCATCAAATGCGATGAAGTGAACAAAGATGCGGCTGGAAACGTGGTTGAACTCCGTTGCACCGCTGATCTCGGCAGCAAGACGGGCGGCCCCACCGCCGCGCGCAAAGTCAAAGGCACAATACATTGGGTTTCCGCGAAGCATGCCATTAACGCCGAAGTCCGCCTCTACGATCGCCTCTTCACCGCCGAGCAACCCGATGCCGAAGGCGATTTCAAAAAACATCTTAATGCCCATTCTCTCGAAGTGCTCACCGCCAAACTTGAGCCGTCGCTCAAAGATGCCAGGCCCGAGCTGCGCTACCAATTCGAGCGCCTCGCTTACTTCTGCCTGGATAAAGATTCCGCGCCAGGAAAACTCATCTTCAACCGCACCATCACCCTGAAAGACACTTGGCAAAAGAGATGAAGAAGTGAATTTATGGTCCAAACTTTATTGCTTTGCAGCAACAAGTTTGGCTGCGGACCCAAGTGTGTCAATTTCTGCGGGCGTCTTGTCGGTGCGGATGCGCAGGATGCGCGGAAATCGCATCGCGAATCCGCTCGAGTGGCGGTCACTCGGCTGCAACTTATCAAAAGCTATTTCGAGCACCGTATCAGGAATCACTTCGAAGTAACGCCCGTGCTGCCGGATTGAGTTTTGCAGGAAATGCTTGGTCATTTCCGCGATTTCAACGTCGGTCAAACCACTGTAAGCTTTCCCAATGGTCTTCAGTTCGCCGGTCCTTTCATCACGCACCGCAAACGTGTAATCACTCAGCACCTTGCTCTGCTTGCCGTGGCCGAATTCAGCTCCCACCACCACGCAATCTAAAGTGGCGAACGCCTTCTTCAGTTTCAGCCACGCCAGCCCCCGCCGGCCCGGGCTGTAAATACTTTCGGGGTCCTTAATCATCAACCCTTCATTCCTCCGCTCGCGTGCCGCCGTGAACGCGTCGTCAATAGCCTCCGCCGAAAGAGCGGGCGTAATCCGAGCGAGACGGAACGCTTCGGGCAAGGGTTCGAGCGCCTCCAGTTTTTTGCGGCGCTCGCGCAACGGCCAATTGAGCAGACTGTCGCCGTTCAACCAAAGCAGATCGAATGCAACAAACTTGATTGGCACCTCCTCGCGCAGAAACAGATCGTGCTCCTTGCGTCCAAGCCGTTTCTGGAGCTCGCCGAATGGCAGCGCCTGCTCGCCGCGCATTGCGACGATTTCCCCGTCGAGAATCGCGTCTGCCTTAAGTCCGGCGGCCGACTCCGCAACTTCATGAAACGTGCCGGTGATGTCTTTCAGATCGCGCGAATAAAGTGCGACTCGCCCTTCGGCTGTGTGCAATTGGCAGCGGATGCCGTCGTATTTGTCCTCAATCCAGACAGTTGCGCTGGCCGCTTCCAGGGATTTATAGCTAAGCGGCCTCAGGATTTTTGTCTCAGCGGTCGAGGGTCGGGAATCGTGACGCTCGCAAATTCTTTCCCAAATGTCTTTGGCCGTTGGTTCCGGCGATGCCAGCATGAATTTCACCGGACGAAATGGAATGATGCTGGCCGAAGCCAGATCATGATTGCGCGCCAGCAGCGCCGTTTCGCCTATGTTCCCCAGCAGGAGATTCGCCTGTCGCACCTCGTCAGCCTTGACCTCAAATGCGGCGGCCACTGCATCCTCCACCAGTCCTTCTTTCAACCCAATGCGCAAGTCGCTTGTAATCACCTTCACCAAATACTTCGCTTCCAGCGGCGAGCAGCGCTCGAGCAGCGAAACCAAAATCGGCAGCTTGCTGCTTCGACCCCGCGCGCCGAGGAGTTGGTCAAAGAAGCTTTCTACTTCGCCGATCGAAACTTGGCCTTGCTTGGCTGGCTCTTGCGAAAAAATTTCAAAAAGCGTTTCCCCCAAATCGCTATGCTTCAGATAAACGTGGTGAAACTCAGTCTGGCTGATCTGGCCAATGCTCGTAATGGCATTCCTTATCAGAGACCAGCCAAGCTGGAGGACCTTATTAGCGCTGGATGGAAACGGCAGGCCGGTGAACCAGGTCGTTACGGCGGCCAAATGCGAGGGAGGCACTTGCTTTAAATATTCTGCCAGCAGTCGAATCTTTTCGAGCTTGCTCGGAGTCAGGCAAATGTCGGAGCACGTTTGAGCGAAACCCAGAAAATTTGCAGAGGTGGGCACAGTCGCGAAGTTTTCTTCGGCTATAGGGCTGCCGGCTTGCATGCGAGTAGAAGATTTCGGCGGCGGAGTAGTCGATATTTGGTCGTGAAGCGCCAACGGCAAAGCCATTTGCTCATCTTCGCTCAATGCTTGCGCATCGAACCCTAGATTTCTAAGCGTCTGCGCAAAATCAGCCGCAAACCCGTGCAAAGTAAAAACCTGCTTCGGTTTAACTCGCCGCACCATCTCGATCAGGTCCGGGAAATCGGCATGATCACTCAACGGAAATGCT
>DASWRJ010000437.1:0-4853 GCA_036403255.1 Verrucomicrobiia bacterium | reverse complement strand
GCGTCGGCCCAATTTTGGAGATGCGGAAGCGCGGGAATTATTTCAGTTGGTAAATTGAGGACTGAAGATCGGGAATTGTCGTTACGGGTGGAAAAACTGAACGCGTAATTGCCGCCAGGAAAACTTTTATCCAAGTTGGATTTGCTTTCGAAATCCTGCTCGAAAGAAAATTCCATATAGTTTGAGGCGAGCACGATATTCGTTCCCACAGGTGGTTGCACTGCCGTGTCACGGATGCTGCCGTCGTAAGAAGGCTTTACTATGCTGACGAATTGGAATGGCTGATTAGCTGTGTCCAAAAGAGGCGCGGCGCTGTCCAATTGGCGGTATTGCTGACCTTTAGCAGCCAAGTACCATGCCACATTTGGGTCGGGCGGGCTCTCATCATCCAGGATGTTTAGAGTAGCCGTGCCGAGCAAACCGATTGAAGCGTTTTGCGGACCGCTCAGATTCAAGACGGCGTATTCGGTGCCTTCGCTGGCGAGGTCATCGAAGATATAAACCGGAAAAGTCGCGCTGGTTTGGCCGTTACTAAAGCTGAGAGTGCCTGAATCCAACAGGAAGTCTGCGCCGGAAGCAGGATCGTAATCGCCAATGGCGGTGCCATTTATGACTGAATAGCCAACTGAGACGTCACCCTGGCTGCCGCCTTTACGCAAAACGGTAATGTTAATGAAACCAGCATTTTCGTAAACGCGGTAGGCTGAAGAGCTGAACTGTAAAATACCAGCCGGATTTCCAACCTGCATTATAGCCCGAGTTCTTTTGTAATAGGCGGAGTATGCAGGAATCCCGTTGTTCGTTGTGGCGCTGGAGACCTTCGCAAAAATGATTTCGACCGCATACATATTTCCGGAGACAAGGGTCACGCCATCGTTCGTAAACGTTATCGAAGTGGCCGAACCGGAGAGGCGATTCGGGTCATTTGGTTCGGGACTGCTGTAAATGGTGTAGCCATCGAGCGTTTCGACTGTGACGAGAATAAAATCCTGGCTGCTTGCCCCGCTGAACGAATTCCAAGCAATACTTAAGTCGTTCGTGGCGTTCGAATTTTGCAAAGCGTTCCAATTGCTGATTTGCGGCGTGTTTGGGTAAAGTTCAGTTCCAAGATTTACGGTCACCTTTGTCGAGGTGGCACTTTGGTTGGTGACTGAAAAGACATAAGCGCCTGTTCCAAAATTGGCGTCCAGGGCGGCTTTGGTAGAATAAACATGGCTCAATTCGAATGAGTCGAAAAAATCGTCCAGCATTTCGCCTGATGCGCTGGTGGGCTTTTTGAGAGATGCCGCCAAAAGTTGGCCCCCCGGGCTGCTGATAGTGGCGATGAATTCAGCAGGGCGATTGGTGTCAACGGCGGGAACGCCGGGGCTGGATTGCGAAAAGTTCTGACCTTTGCCGAGCAGATAATACGACTGAGCCAAAGTTTTAGCGGGAAATGTAACTAGCAAAAGCCCGGAAACACAGATCAGCCATGCTGGAACCTTGAAATAACGGTGCTTCGTGCTCAAATACATATTCTGCCAAAACTCACGCAAAGTTCCCCAGTCTGAAGAGAAATGGGTCGCAAAGTAAACTGGAAAAGGCCGCTATGAGCCGGACCGGTGCACATCCGGAAGAACCGATATATATATTCTAAAAACAGCGCAGTTTGATTTAGCCGTGTTTAGCCGCGTTTAGCCATAGGCCAAGCGTTTCAGGTAGGGGAATTGGAAAGGAGAAGTGGACCATATGGTTATATATACCCCAAATGGGTGCAAACCCCGCAAACCCCGCAAGGACCCTTGATTTTATTGTACATTTTTGGGGTGCCAGGGTGCAAACCAGGTGCAAGGCAGCCGCAAAGTGTCGGCGAGAATGCTTGCAGCCTGCTCAAAGAGAGATCGGCGCGGCGAAAGACCCGGTATTGACACTGGCTAGAGCAAAACCTGACGGAGAACCAGGAATCGGGCCCTATTTATGCGCCGCCCATTTGGCCAGACGGAGGAAGATTTCAAAATTATCCTGCTCCTGGATCGCGACTCCACCAATGCCGCGGCCATCCAAGGCGGAATCCGTCAGCCAACCAGCGTCCGTGGCGACGATTACGCGTCCTTGGCCCGGTTCGGCGATGGCGAGCAGAGCACCCTCGGCATCGCGATCACCTTTGGCAGGCCTCTGAGCCAAATCATTTTGCACGAGAACTTTCGGATGGGCAGGATGTTGCGGCTGAATATCCACCCGGTTTCCAGTGTAGTAGGCCCAGCGGAGACCACCGATGATAGGCGCAGCCTTGGGGATAACGAGTTTTTTAGCGTCGGTATAAACATTGGTAAATTGCAGCCCGAAGTTGCTGAGCAATTTGTTCGTATCTTCGACTTCAAGATTATGGTTTTCCTGATTACCCAAAATAATAAAACCACCGCCGTTCTGGACGAACTTCGTGATGGCTGAAATTGAAGTCTTGTCAAAGTGATGCGGGGGAGGATTGTTTTTGACCGCCTTATCGCTGGGATTAGCCACGAGCACAACGTCCACGTTAGCGAGGGTTTTTGCAGTCAGCGGAAAATTGTGCGTTACGACCTGAAAATGGGTGCGCAGTTGATCGAGAAATGGCTTAAAGGTCCCTTCCGGCTGGTAACGTTCCTCGCCCTGGGCATTGAAATAGCGGCTATAGAGGAGGACGGGTTTGGAACCGGGTTCAGCGGCCCGGCTGGCATGGCCCGCGCAGAATGCGGCGACTAAGCCGGCGAGAAGGTGCAGCATTGTTTTCATAGTGAGAGGATGGATAAGAACACGAGAAGTGTCAGGGAAATCTTTTAAAAGCGAAGGTTGATTGGTGCGCATTTCGGCAATTCATCTTCAGGTCTCTCCAGTAAAAACCGGGGAAGGACAAAGCGCAAAAGAAACTCCGAGCAAAACCAGACCTACAAACGTGAGCGGCACCCAAAAATAAGCCAGACCGAGATGATAAATTTGGAAAGCATTTCCCCCATCCGACAGGAGCGAGATCAGGATGATGGCCAGCGCAGCCGATTTTGAACCGCGGCGCAGCGGACCATTTGCTAAGAAGAGGATTGCAACCCCACTGGCCATGAGGGCACCACCAAGTGCGTGCAGCAATGCCATGAGTAATAGCACCGTTCCAGCAGGAAGCTGGTTTGAGGGCTGACTTAAGACACTAGTCCATGCATTCGGAGGGCTTGCCACGAACAAATCTCCGAGGCCGCCCAGAACCATCATGCCCGCACCCGCATTTAGCAGGAGACTGGAAAGGATTTTTCTGAGGCGCATCTGAAAACCTCGCAAAACCAAAGCGGGACGGCAAATGAATTGAGTGCCGACGTTTTTCGAATGGTCAGGGGAGATTTCCGCTTTGGGGCGCCAAATGAGTTGTGACAAGACAAAAGAGACATTAGAGTTTCCGCGATTTTAAATGAAAGTCACTCTGAATTGGCTCCGGCAGTACGTTGATTTCAGTTGGTCGCCTGACGAACTGACTGAGCGGCTCACCATGCTCGGCCTTGAAGTGGAAGGCGTGCAGAAGTTGGGCGGTGAATTTGAAGGTATCATTGTCGCCCACGTGTTGCAGAAGGATAGGCATCCGAACGCTGACAAACTGTGGTTGTGCCGCGTGGCAGATGGAGGTGGCGAACGCCAGATTGTCTGCGGCGCGCAGAACTTTAATGCGGGCGACAAAGTACCTTTAATTTTGCCGGGCCAGACGCTGCCAGGCAAACCGGGCCAACAACCAATGACCATTAAAGTTGGCAAAATCCGCGGAGTGGAATCACACGGGATGCTTTGCTCCCCTCAGGAATTGGGCTTAGCTGACGAAACAGAGGGTCTGCTCCTGTTGCGGGCGGATGCAAAAGTTGGGCAATCGTTTGCGGAATATCTCGGGCGGAGCTCGGGGGATATTGTTTATGATTTGGAAGTAACGCCAAACAGGCCGGATTTGAACAGTGTTATCGGTATTGCCCGGGAGATTAGCGCCCTCACCGGGAATCCCCTCAAGCTACCGGAATTGAAAGTGACGACTGGGCCGCTGTCCATAGTTGGAGCTAATACCGGGGAGACATTGGACAAATTCGTGGCGGTGCGCTTATCGGAACCTGAGCTTTGCGGCCGCTACACTGCGCGTGTCATACAAAATGTGAACGTTGGTCCGAGCCCAGACTGGCTGCGCGCCGCACTGGAGAAAGTGGGCATTCGCAGTATCAGCAACGTGGTGGACGTGACAAATTTTGTAATGCTCGAGACCGGGCAGCCATTGCACGCATTCGATTACCATTTGATCGCGAAAGCAGCGGATGGCAAGCCAACCATCGTTGTGCGGCGTGCCGCGGCTGGGGAAAAATTTGTGACGTTGGACGGGCAGGAGCGTGAACTTACCCCGGAAATGTTGCTGATCGCAGATGAAAAAAAGGGGATAGCGCTGGCCGGTGTAATGGGCGGACAAAACACCGAGATCAACCATGCCACCAAAGATGTGCTCATCGAGAGCGCCTGGTTTCAGCCATCAAATATCCGACGCACCTCGAAGATGCTCGGGTTGCGATCTGAATCATCGTATCGTTTTGAACGCGGCGCAGACATTAACATGAGCGATTGGGCCAGCCGCCGAGCCACGCAGTTAATCCTCGAAACGGCGGGCGGCCAGCTCGTTCCCGGAGTCGTAGATTGTTATCCGAAACCGCCCGAGTTGCGCCGAGTACGGTTGCGCTTCAAAAAGACTGACGAGTTGCTTGGAATCCAAATATCTGCCGCTGACCAGGCTAAGAGTCTCTTTCAACTTGGCTTGCTCTCGGAAATACCTGAATGGGCTGGTAATTCAGGGCCAGCGGCGGCGACGCCAGAATCTATTGAATGCGTGG